>DATCDL010000196.1:0-34572 GCA_036510715.1 Acidobacteriaceae bacterium | reverse complement strand
GGAAGCGCCGGGTTGAGTATCTCGTCCCATCCGACCATCCGGCGGTGAAGCTTGGTGAGGATCGCCAGGATACGCTGGTTGAAGTAGGCCTGCAGCGCAGCGTTGTCCGCCAGGTCATGCGCCTTCATAAAGGCAAGAATGCGCGGATTCGTCTTCCAGTCCGGCGCCGGTGTTTCATCGCCGCCGATGTGTACGTACTGATCCGGGAAGATGGTGGTCATCTCGCGCAGAAACTTCTCAATGAAGTCGTAAGTCTCTTCCCTCGTGGGATCGAGCGCGTACTTCGATACGCCGAACTCGCGACGGATGCCGGTCGGCTCTGATCCGCTGTTCAGCTCTGGATACGCCACGAGCCATGCCGTCGAGTGGCCGGGCATCTCGAACTCCGGCACCACGCGGATGCCACGATCACGCGCATACTGGACAAGCGCGCGCGCCTCATCCTGCGTATAGAACTGCCCGTCGGAGCCCACGACTGTCAGTCTCGGAAAGATCTTGCTCTCGATGCGGAATCCCTGATCCTCGGTCAGATGCCAGTGAAAAACATTGAGCTTCACCGCAGCCATGGCATCGATGTTGCGCTCGAGCACATCGATTGGCTCAAAGTGCCGACCGCAATCGATCATCAGGCCTCGCCAGCGAAAGCGTGGTGAATCATAGATCGTTACCGCTGGGACAATGTAGCCATTTCCCGACGGCTGCGCTAACTGGATCAGAGTCTCCAGCCCGTGCAACGCGCCTACAGTTGTTGCTGCATCCAGCTCAATCGAGCTTTCCGCCACGGTGAGTGAGTAGGATTCATCTTCATCGATGCCCTGCACCGCGGCTCCATCGGACGCCGCCGAGACGATCAGCGTCCCGCCGGTGGCCGCGCCAATCTGCCGCGGCAGCGGTGTGCCGGTCTTGCCCTCCAGCCGCTTGAGAGCCCGCAACACTCCACGCTGCAGCCGCTCGGAGTGTGTCCGGGGCAGGCTGACTGTCAGCGCCGAGGTGATCTGGAACGCACCCTGTCCCACCTGCAACGATGTCGGCTGGGGCATCAGATCATTGCGAAAGGTTGCGGAGCTCGACGCATCGGGAACCTGCCCAAAGGACGATTGAGCGAAGAACACGATCGCGGTAACCGCTAAGACCGAGAGCAATGTGCGGCGAGAGATGGGCATGATTCTTCTCCTAAAAGAGTTTTCTCACAATCGGCAGAGAGCGATCACAGGGGAATGACAATCCTACGCGCCAGAAGTTCGCAGTGTCACTTTCTGCGTCGGAATGGTAAGCGTTGTCGGAGTGAGATGGTGCTTCCCTTTCGCAGAAGCCTCGATGATGATCGCTCCAGGATTCCGGGTCGATTGTAGAATCACCTGCGCTAGAGCCTGTTATGACGTTGGGTTGAGCAAGGAGAAGATTCCGGAGGGCATGATGGCGGCGAAGGCAACGTAGTGGAAGCCCTTGAGGGTGGAGTCGAGGCGTTCGTAGTAGCGGGCGAGCCTTCGGAAGCGGGCGGCCTCTCGGCTCAACAGTAGATACGGCAGCACAAGCGCCCACTCCTCGTCGCTCACATCCGTCAGATATCCGACCCGCTTGCCTCTGCCCATCCTTCCATGCTTACAACAATCCCTCTCCAGCAACGAATCTAACTCGATGCTTACGTCGTAACAGGCTCTAGCCTCTGTCGTGCTCCTTCTGCATTCTCACCGCTGTGATCCAGGGGCTTGCATTGGTCGAGATAGGCTGATGCTCCAGATCCAGACCGCTATGATCGGCAACGGTGTACTTGGCAAAAAACTCGTTAATCTCGGCAGTCAAATCGTGAATCCGCTGCGCCTGTTGCGGCTCCTCGATGAGGCTGATGGTCTCGCGAGGATCGGCCTTCAGGTCATACAGTTCGTTGGGAAAATTAACTCCCTCAAACGGATAACGCAGAATGAGCTTGTAGTCGTCCTTTCGGATCATGCGCGCATTGCCGTACTCCAGAATGACGCTGTCCTTCCATCCTTCGATGGGTTCGCCGTGCAACTGACGCAGGTACGAGCGTCCGGGAGAGTTGATCTTGCGGGCCAGCGCAGCATCGGGAGTGGCACCGGCAACTTCGAGCAGCGTCTGGAAGGTGTCGCAGTGATTGATGGGGAGATCGGACTCCAGGTTGCAGGGGATTCCGCCCGCCGGCCACGAGATGGCGCAGCCAACTCGGATCGACTCCTCGAAGAAGTTCTGCGGCACGGTGGCGTTGCCCTTCTCCCATATTCCATGCTGGCCTGCGTTCAGGCCGTGGTCGCCGGTGTAGACGACGAGCGTGTCGTCCAGTTTGCCCATCGATTGCAGTTCGTCGAGTACTCTGCCGACCTCTCTGTCAATGGAAGACGCCGCAGCGTAGTACTCCTGACGCTTGTGATGTTCCACCGCCGGATGGGAGGAGACTGGTTCCAATGCGGTGCCGTGGACCGGAAAGAATGGCTCGCGGGGAATATCGCGGAACGTCGCGTCGTTGTACTCTGCGACCAAATCCTCCGGCATCTGCGCGTGGGGACTATGTGTGTCCACGTAGCCTACAAAGAGGAAGAAGGGCTTTTCGGCGGTGGACTTTTCGTTGTAGTGGGAGTGGAGAAAGTCAATGGCCTGCTCGGTCAAAAGTGGCGACTGAAAGCCTTCCTCTTGCAGTTCCTTGCCGTTGTCGGAGAAGTGCTGCTCTCCGCGATGGGGGTACTGCGATATCCAATAGCTGAACCAGTTGTCGAATCCCGGGTGCGGATCTCGGCTCTCGCCGCAGTGCCATTTGCCTACGAGGCCGGTGTGGTAACCAGCTTCCTTGAGCGGTTCGGAGATGAGCGTCTGGCCCTTCAGCCACGGAGTCACATAGGCTGCTATCTTCTCTTCGATCCAATCGTGGATGCCGTGTTGCGATGGCATCCGCCCGGTGAAGAAGCTAGCTCGCGCGGGAGAGCAGACAGGGCAGGTCGTAAAGGCGTTGGTCATGAGCACGCCGTTTTTTGCAACGCGGCTCATGTTGGGGGTATGCACCTCGGAGTTGCCATACGACTGCTGGAGCCACTGACCTTGATCGTCGGTGAGGAACACCAGAATGTTGGGACGTTTAGCAGCACGCTTGGAGGAGGGCTTACTCTCGGCGGAGGCCTTGTCGGCGCTCAATGCAGAAGCAGCCGCGAGGGCTCCAATACACTTCAGGACATCTCTTCTCTTCATCTTGTTTTTCCCATGCTCGGGTGCAAAAGTGTCGTTCGTTTGGTATTCATCTTTTCGGCTCCATCCCCTGCATAGTGTGATGCAAACGCAGCGTCTTCACTTCTCCGCGATTCCCTGGCGGTAAAGCTGAAATCCGTTACATAGGTTGATGGAGTGGCCTGCCCGATCTTTTGCACCAGTTGGGTCACTAATATAAGCGCAGCTTTTGAAGGATCTAGTTTTCTTGTACCAAGCTTAGTGTTAGTCCTCGAGCGGTTTAGGTTGCAGCCAGGTCGCGGCGAGCCGCGACCTGGCTGGCGAACTCGCTTGGTGTCCTGTCATCGAGAGATGCGTGAGGACGACTCTCATTGTATTCCTGCTTCCAGGCTTCGAGGAGCTCCTCGCGTTGCCCAAGGCAAATGGCATCTCCATCTACTACACGACCGATGGCTCGTCTCCGGTGAACGTCATCGCGACTACGTACGATGGAAAATTCCGAGTGCCACCGACTTGCCGAATGTTTGCGCCATGGCTGCGTGCCATGAGAACGAATTGAACTCGGAGATTCTTCGCATTCAGATTCCTCAACGGGGGCAGGAGACCCGGCCAGCCATTGACCCCGCGCCCCCCGCACGCTGGAACCAACAGTCCAGGATTTCCGGGTCCGTCGGGTCGGGATTAAGGGTCTTCCAAAGAGCGATGTACTCAGGCCGATGACACGCGAGGCCGGCAAAGAGCAAGCCGGGCGAACGCACCGGAAGTGCGTTGAAGTGTTCTATATCTGCTCTGTACGGCCACTTGTTCTTGTCTTTCAAGTAGGGGTAGAGAAATTGCGCAGCCTTGCAAAGGCCTCTGCTGTCGGATAGAGCGAAGTTCGTCAGATCTATCCCCGATCCCTTCAGTGACTGCGCCAAAGTCGCCATCACGTCGAAGTTGAAAATCGAGTAGCTGTACGGTTTCGTCCGCTTCAACTCTTGCGGGAAGGAACCCTTCAAGCCTAGCTGGTTGTGGAGCAGCGTTGTGATGAACCAATGGCTCTCTTGTTGCCGCGTTGCCTGATCGCCGATCAGCCGCGCAAACTCCGCGGCCTGCAAAGCCCAGCAGGTGGCATGATTGTTCGGCGTCTCACTCTCATCCTTGCCGCGCTTGCTGGCCTTCATCCACTTTAGATATTCGCGGAACCATTGCTTCACTTCCTGCATCTCTGTTTTGGATACCGCTTCGGAGTTTAGGAAGCCGGTCGCTCGCGCTACCTCCACAAGATGTAGCGTGTCGATAATGCCGGAATCTGTGCCCAGACAAATGCCGTGAATACCTTGCGCATATTCGAGATTCGGATTCATTCGAGTCTTCGGATTCACAAACCATGCGCGCAGGTGATCGCCAGCATGCTTTGCGTAGCGGGGGTCTTTGGTCAATAGCCATACTGCTGTGAGAGCTGGAATCTGAATGGAAAATTGGATGAGCGCGAGACGGTGAGCGGTGAAGTTTTCCGGATTGCTTTGTCCATCGCGATAGACGTAGGGGCCGTTGGGGTCTTTGGGATTGGGCCATCAATAATCTGCCTGAGAGAAGTAATCGTGTAGCCCGCCCGGGCTTCTCGCAGAACGGAAAGCCGTTATGGTGACAGGCTCCATGCTGAGATATTTTTCGCCCGCCAACAGGATTCGCTTGTGATCGGTCTGCGCAACCATTTCATACGCCTTGCTATTCGAGGCCCGGGCGATTCTTCCCTGCCCGACCACTATCGCCGCGCCGGCCATTGCACAAAGCTTTCTCCGATTGAACTCCATGTCTTACTCCGGCAAATTTCGTTGAGCCTTAGCAGTTGTCTTGCTCTCCGCAGCTGGCACAGTAGCGCCATGCTAAAAGCCCGATCCGAACCAGTATTGCAACCAGCAAATGCATTGGGACATGAAACGTTCTATCGAAGTATTGGCGTGGATACTGACTGTATCCACGCCATTTGTCGAAGAATCAATCCTCGTCAGAACTCGAGCTTGAGCGATAATTGAATCCTTCGCTCGGTACTCGTCGTGCTTCCGATTCTGCCGAAGGCCGTGCTGCTCACGGAGACCGTCGGTGGCCCGAGGCTCACTGTATTCAGGACGTTGAAAGCATCGGCGCGGAATTGCAGGCTGCTTTCACGCGGCAGAGAAAACATCTTGGATGCCGACAGGTCGGCGTCCTTATAGCCAGGTGCTCGCAGCGTGCTGACGCCAGCTGTGCCGAATCCGGTTGTCAGTTCCTCGCCATAGGCGCACGTTCCGTTGTCGTTGCTGAGCCAAACCGTGTTGGCGCCGACCTTGGTCGAAACCGCCGCGGGATTGGTCTTCACATTGTTCCGGCACGATACAGCGGAAGCATCCGTTCCGAACCAGTTATTGGCTGAGGGATCCACTATCTTCATCTTGCGATAGACATTGGGCCGGTTCGCCCGCTGGTTCGCGTTGTAGTACTGGGTTGAAGTGAGTGTAAGCGGGAAGCCTGTGTGCGCCTGTGCAATCACGCCCAGCTTCCAGCCTCCAAGCAGGCTGTCGGTGAACCTGTTCCAGTTCTTCCCAACCAACTGGCCGCGGCCAATCGGCAGATGATAATAGCCGCCGAAGGAGAAAAGATGCGTGGCGTCAATGAAGTTGAGACCATATTCCGCCCGGGGGTTATAGGAGTCCTGGTAGTAGTTGTTGGGTCCAGCCGTGCCGCCGGCTCCGTAATAGCCTTTGTTGTTGGAGAAGCTGCGGCTGAAGGTGTAGTTCGCCAGAAACTCCAGTCCCTTGCTGAGTTGGCGGCGGAACATGACCTGAAACGCGTTGTAGTTCATGACGGCTTCGGATTCGGTGTAGCTCACCTGCGTCACCAGAGGCAGTGGACCAATCAATGGCAGCTTGCAGGGCGTGGCAAGGTTGGGAAGCGGATTGACCGAGCAGATGGCCTGATCGCCTTCGCGCGGGTCGACGAGATGATCACCGTTCTGGCCTGCATACCCAATCTGGAGCGACATTACGTTGCTGAGTTCGTACTGCGTCAACAGGTCGTATTGCTGAATCATCGAAGGCTTCAGATTGGGGTCCCAGGCGCGAACACTGCCAGCATAGGTGTTGATGTTGGCGGGCGACGGGAAGCCGTTTGTCATCCGGAACGCCGCGCCGCCATTGGAGTTGCCGGCTGCATCAATGAAGAAGGGCGGATTCAGGGTCAGGCGAAGATTGGCGCCCATGCCTTCCATGAACTCTGTAATCGCATAGCCACCGTTGAGGACAAAGCGGTTATGCAACTCCTTGGGCGAATAGGAGAAGCCCAAGCGGGGCATGAAGCCCGCGTAGAAAGGCTTATAGAGCGCCCGGCTGGCTCCGTTCTGTCCGGCATAGGTGATCGCGCCGGTGGTGATGTTTACGTTCGCCTGCTTATTGTTGACTTCATAGAGCGGCTGGTCATATTCCCAACGGATGCCAAGGTTCAGCGTCAGTTCGGGGCTCATGCGGAAATCATCCTGAAAGAACAGGGAAGGACGCCACTGCCGCTGGCCCCAGCGTCCAGTGCTGCTGCCCTGGCCGTAGGAGGTCATGTCGTCCTGGATGAAGTCTCGCCAGGCGCCGCCGGTGAAGTTCGCTCCGGTGCCGCCTGTATTGAAGTGTCCGAGAGCACCATCCTGGCCGGAGAAGTAACGGTTTTCCTGGTAACGAATCGCCTGGGCGCCGATTTTGAGGGAATGGCGGCCTACTTGCCAGCTCAGTACATCTCCGTAGGTAAAGGAGTTGATCGAGCTCTCGGTGGCTTTACCGCCGACCGCAGGACCGATGACGGCGAGGCCATTGCTATTTCCGCCAAAAACGATTTCGCTAATGCCCGGAAATTTCTGAGGTCCGGGAATGCCAAGCTTTTGGTTGCCAGTGGTTCCAAAAAGACCGCTCACATCGGTGGGATAGGAGATGATGCGGGTCCTTCCAAAACCGGCGCGAGCCTGATTGACCATGTTCGAGGAAAAGATGTGGGTCCAGTTCACAATAAAGCCCGTATAGGGGTTATTGCTGTTGGAGGGAACGTCCGTGGGAAGGATCGACTTCGTGGTTCCTTCCTGATCGCGCCCCAGCGTTACTCTACCCGAGACTTGATCGGAGGGTCGCACCGTCCAGTCGATTTTCACGTCGCCCTGGTTGTTATGGATGAAGGCGTTCTGGGTTCCGAGATAGTCCTGCGAGACCGAGGCGGTTGCGGCCTGATTGGGCAGGGGATACAACTCGGGGTGGGCGAGCAGATACTGCGCGACCGGGTTGATAATCGCATAGGTGTTTCCTGTCACCGGGTCGGTGCCCGCTCGCATCGCGGCGTTGGCTACGCCTTCAAAAGCGGAACTTGCCGTGTGCAGGCGCGCGCCCTGGAAGTCGCCGAAGAAGAAGAGCTTGTCGCGCAGAATGGGGCCGCCAATGGTCACGCCGAAGATGCTCCGGTTCAAGGGAAGTACGGGAAGCGGGTTGCCGCTGGTGACGTGTTTGTTGACCCAGGAATTGGCGTCGAGCTTCTGATTTTCGAGATAGAAGTAGGCGCTGCCGTGAAGCTGGTTGGTGCCGCTCTTGGTGATCATCACAAACTGTCCGCCGTTGGCGTTGCCGTACTCGGCGGTGCCGTTGCCGCTGATGATCTTGATTTCTCCGATTGCCTCGCGGTTGGGCGTGTAGCTGATCGTGTTGTCGATGGCCTCATTGAGGTCCTGCCCGTCCAGCGTGAAGTTGTTGGTCTGCTGACGGTTTCCGTTGATCATGAAGCTGTTGTCAAAGCTGCCATTGGCAGAGGCGCGGCCAACATTATCAAGGGAGCTGGGGTTCGGCTGAACTGCTCCCGGCATGAGCAGGCCGAGCGCAGCGGGATTGTTCGCGGGGAGAGGCAACTCGCGGGTCATGGCCGAGGTGATCGTGGTGCCCAGAGTTGCGTCCTCCGTGTTGAGAATAGGCGCTGCACTCGTAACGTCAACGGTATCCCCGACAGAGCCGATTACAAGCACCACGTCCAGCCGAGCTGTCTGCCCCGCATCCAATGTGAACGGCTTCATCTGCGCCGTCTTGAATCCTGACGCTGATACGGTTAGAGCATAGGAGCCAAGCGGAAGGAATGGCATGGAATAAACCCCGGCGCCATTGGTGTTCGCGTTGGAAACTATCCCTGTAGCTTTATTGACGAGCGTTGTTTTAGCTCCGTTGATCAACGCTCCACTCGAATCGGTGACTACTCCGGTTACGGAGCCTGTGATTGTCTGTGCCAGTGCGGTCGAGCAACTCATCATCAGAAGAAGAAGAGAGAGGACGCTTAGTAAACTCTTGGTTGTTCGCATGGGGGCTCCAATTTTTTAATCTTTGTTGTCTGGCAGAGGGAACTGGTACGGGTCGTGAAGGCACTACTGTTTTCGATGGTGACAAGTTCTTGCGTCCATTTATGCGCTCCGCGCCCCTTCAGATACAGCAGTTGCCACAGTAAGAGCCAGATAATTCAGGTGCCTCAATTTGGCATTCGGTACCAAACGACTCATCTAAGCAGTGATTAGTAGAAACAATAAACTACTAAACGAAATTTGTCAACACCACTAAGGATATTAAACGAAACATGTGGGAAAGTGTTCAAAACGACACCAAAGGGACGAATGTCACCATGTCAAGGAATTTGCTCGGACCCGCAGCCAGACGGCTTCTTTGGGGAGCGAGGGGCGACCTCGGTGTAGGCGAACGTGAACGTTTTGAGAGGAGATTCTGCCGGCCTGCGAAATGTGGGTTTAGAACAGGATGGCGGAGAGTTGTCCTCGATTACCCCAGACCGTCTTCGTCCTCCGCTCCTGTACTGATTGCCGCGGGCCGCCTCTGGCAGAAGCGCCCCATTGCCTCTCGGGGATGATCGGAGTCGTCGCGTGCTAACGGGCTGTATCAAGCAACGCCGGCTGCAAACCGCCTGAATGAATCAAACTCGATCCCGGGCTCGCTGATACGAAACGTTACCGAGAAGGAGAAGCTTTCCCCGCGCTTGAGCGTAACCGCCGCGCCGCGTCGCATCGCCTGCTCCAATGAGCCGCATGGCGCGGTTGCCGGCTCGGGAGCAAAGGCATACTGCTGCGGAGCTTCGCCGTCTTCGGGCCAACCGCCGCAGCAGATCCACAGCCCCAGATAAGGCAGCCGATCCGTCTCGAAGCGTAGCGCGATTCCCTGCTTTCGGCGGTCGCGGTACAAGCCGCACCAGCCTTCCTGAAGCCGGTCTGTATACAGCATTTCAGCCGTGCGAGCGGCCGGTCCGTCAAGAACGTCGAGTTTTACCTCTCCGTGTGCGCTCTGAGCATCCGGCCATCCAACACGCTGGCCCATCCTGCCGAGTCGTTCGCGTCGCGATTCATGAAGCGTCAACGACCTGCACTCCGGCGGCAGCACGATGCGGTCGCCCGGCTCGACCGCCAGCAACGGGTGCGTTGCGTAAAGAAAACATGCCTCGGTTACGCCAGTGTTAGTGATGCGCGACTCCAGCCAGAGCGCCGCATTCCGCAACCGCACCGTCTTCTCGTAACGTAGCTGCTGGCTGAAGCCGTCTGCTGCTTCATGCACATGCTCAGGTGAGGACGAGAGCACTTCCCATGGAAGCTGCCAAAAGTCGCCGTGGTCAGGAATCGTTTGCCCATCCACCTGACAACAGGCCACTGTCGGCAGGCATTCTTCGATGCCGGCCACGGCACCCTGAGCAAAGCTGGCCTCGCGGCCAGGCTTCTGCAGATAAGGTCGGGTCTCCTGTCGCGTGCTTTGCAGCAAAAACTCCAGCCCGCTGTTCAGGCAACGCAGCGAACTGATCCGGCCGCCCTCAGCAGGAACGATTTCTACACAAAGATGTTCGTTCCGGAGCTCCATGCGAGTGGACATGGCCGCTACCGCACCGGCGCGTAGTCGCCGAGGAATTCCCTCATCAGTGCGCCGTCGCGAAATGATTCGGTGCCCCCCTGACGCAGCGTGGAAAGTGCAGCAGTCGCGTTCCCAAGCTCGGCGCACTGCTGCAGGGGTAAGCCGTCGAGGTAGCCTTTTAGGAACCCCGTATTGAAGCTGTCTCCCGCGCCGATGGTATCCACCGGCACGACGGTCCGCGGTGCAGCATGCCAGCTCTTGCCGCCTGCACGGACCAGCGATCCACGCGCTCCGCACTTGATAGCGACGACCGGTACTTTGGCTGCGAGCCACACAAGAGCACTCTCCGGGTCGTCGGTGCCGGCGATGCGCTTTGCCTCATCCTCGTTCGGCAAAAAGATGTCCACGATGCCGAGCAGATCTCCGAGCGGCGCGCCCCAGCGGTCTTCCGGATCGTCGTTGGTGTCGAGCGAAATCGAAAGGCCGCGCGCCTTTAACCTGCGGCACAGAGCTGGCAAGTCTGGTCGAAGCGCTTGCTGCAGGAAGATGGACGACACGTGGAAGTGCCGCCCTGAGGCGAGGTAGTCCACATCCAACTCGTCCGCGGTCATGGTCGCCATGGCCCCCGGATAGGTGAGGATATGCCGAGTATCGCCGTGATGCAGCAGCATAGTCACCCCCGTCTGCATGCCAGCGGGGGCCGCGATTGCACGGGAGATATCTACACCCGCCCCTTCCAGCCAGCGCATTGCGACGTCACCAAGCGGATCGGCCCCAGCCTTTGTGATGAAGCCGACTCGCATCCCCAGCGCTGCGAGATTGTGCGCGAGAATAGCCGACGAGCTGCCGAGCGTCAGGCCGAAACCTCGCGCCAGCAGCTCGCGCTCCACGGGCATCTCACGGGGTAGGCCGTATAGGATTAGGTCGAGGTTGACCTCTCCGGCAATCGTGACATCGAAGCTGCACTTTCGCTTCATCATCGTCTCCCTCGAATGCTAGATCGTGACGACGCGGCTCAGGTTCTTCGGATTATCCGGATCGAGCCCCTTCTCAAGCCCGCGATAGGTGCCGAGAAGTTGTCCCCAGACTACGTACACCGCAATTCGCGCCAGTTCGGCGACGGGTAGCTTCAATTCGATCAGCAGGTCCGCGGCCTCGCGCAATGAGTCCGGCGCTTCGTTCACCACCGCATAAATCTGCGAACCTAACTCCTTCATCTCCAGCAGCACCGGAAGCTCGCTCTCCAGGCCTGATTGCGACAGCAGTCCGCCCACAAGTGTGGCCGGCCCGACCACGGACTTCGGCCCGTGCCGGAACTCCAACGTATGAAAGAACTGCGCGTAGCTTGAGGAAGATTCCATCACCTTCAGCGCGGTCTCGGACGCGATCGGGTAGAGCGCGCCCTGGCCTAAGAACGCGAAGTTTTCCCAATCATGCCGGGCGAAAGCTTCGACCGCAGGTGCATAACAGCCCAGCAGCGCGCTGAGGTGCGTTGGCAATTCATGCAGATCCTCCAGGAACTTCTGGTTTCCTGCCACCTGCGCAGCAATATACTGCAAGGCGAGCAGCATCGACGTAAACGACGACGTCATCACCGTACTCTGCTCCACCAGGTTCAGCTTCAGGAGATGGGAGGTAGCCTGAGCCAGTTCGTGCCCATCACAAGTCACGCCCAGAAACTCGCGGCCCTGTGCCACGAGGTACGCCGCCACCTGCAGCACCTCCGATGTATGCCCAGAGCGCGAGATCAACACTGGGAAATAGTCTTTGACGCCGGTTGGAAACACCAGTTCCGGGCGGAGCAGGATCTCTGAAGCCGGGACTGCGAATGCGGGAGCGCCGAGCAGTTCGGTAAAGCTTGCCGCCGCAGCCTGCGCAAGGTAGTAGCTTGTCCCGCATCCGACGAACAGCCAAGGCACAGTGCGCGGATCATACCTTGCAGTAAGGGCGCTGAAGTTAGCGTCCTTCATCTGGCCCAGGCAGCGCCTCCAGACTTCTGGCTGATGCAATATCTCTGCAATCGTCTTTACGCCGCGTGTCATATCGTTGATCCTTTCGATGCCGTGCCGGATTGCGATGAAATTCTGCAGAGAACTGAGATTCGAAGGCAAGCTTCGCGAAGCTCGCACAACAACTCAGAGCCAGAATCTAATCACAACGTAATATAACACAATAAAAAGAAATCAAGAGGAAGAAGAGGCGCTATACTTTCGAAACGGACATCCAAACATGAAGCTTCCTCATTCTTCCCAAATGCCAACTCTTTCCGAACCGTCTCCGTCTGCAGCAGCCGGTGCCCCGTTGTACCGTCGCTTTCTCATGTTCATCGCCGGGCTAGGCGGCCTGCTGTACGGCATCGATATCGGCATCATATCCGCGGCGCTGCTCTACCTCAGCAAGACGGTGGACCTCACCGTTGGCCAGACCTCGGTCATCGTTGCCGCGGTTTTGGGTGGCAGCATGTTGTCTTCGGTCGTCGCAGGAATTCTAGCCGACGTGTTGGGCCGGAAGAAAATGATGTCGGTTAGCGGGCTGCTTTTCGTGTCGAGCGTTCTGCTCATCGTGCTGTCGCATGGATTCACGATGCTCTTCCTCGGACGCCTGCTGCAAGGTCTCAGCGGCGGGGTGATTGCCGTAGTGGTCCCGCTGTATCTTGCGGAAACGCTGCCAGCAGAAACACGCGGTCAAGGCTCCGCAATCTTCCAGTTCATGCTGACTTTCGGCATCGTCATGGCAGCTTGCGTCGGCTGGTACTTCATCCGGCACGCGGAGTTCACCATCGCCGCTGCACATGGAAATGCGGCGTTGATCCTGGCTGCGCAGAATCACGCATGGCGTGGAATGTTTCTTTCTGTCATCTACCCCGGGCTGCTCTTTTGGGGTGGAACATTTGTGCTCAGCGAGAGCCCGCGCTGGCTGCTGCGCAAAGGACGTCCCGAGAAAGCCTATGCCGCGCTGCTGCGCTCTTCCGCGCCGGCTCATGCCGCTATCGAGTTCGCGCAGATGGAGCAGGCCCTTCACGAAGCCACTACGAAGTCCGGCAGCAACGAGTCCGCAGGTCCGCTGCTCAGGCGCAAATACATTCTTCCCTTTGCGCTGGCGTGCCTCGTGCTGGCCTGCAACCAGGCCACCGGCATCAACTCCATCCTCGGATACCTGTCGCTGATACTGAAGCAGGCCGGCATGTCGCCCACCCATGCCACCCAGGGCGACATGGCCGTGAAGCTGGTGAACTGCCTGATGAGCCTGGTGGCGATCGCGCTGATCGACCGCAAGGGTCGGAGATTTCTGCTGATGGTTGGCACAGCGGGTGCAGTGGTCGCGCTGTCTTTGACCGCCTTTCTGTTCCATGGGGAGGAGGCCATCCGCCATGACGTGCGTCCTGGCTTGCAGGCGAGCATTGCCGGTAACCGTCTCACACTGCCGCCCGCGTCGCTGACGCGATGGTCGCCCGGCGAACATGGGCAGATGATCCTCACCGTGGTCTACAGTTACGGGAACGGCGAAAAGATCGCAACCCTCAGCAGCAACTCCGCTGAGACTCTCAGCCTCGCACCCGATCCAGGCAGTACTGCGAACCAGGCGCTCACTATTCGCCGCGCGTATATCTCCCCGCAGCCCAGCCCGCAGCAACGGTGGGGCATTATGCTCGCTATCGGTCTCTTCATCGCCAGCTTTGCGATTGGCCCTGGCGTCGTGGTTTGGCTGATGTTGTCCGAACTCATGCCGACCCGCATCCGCTCGGTCGGCATGGGCGTCGCTCTGTTGGTAAACCAGGGTGTGTCGACGTTTATCGCGGGCATCTTTCTTCCCACCGTCACCAATCACGGTTACTCTACGATGTTTGCTGTATGGGCCGGCTGTACGGTTCTTTACTTCCTCACCTCCGCATTTCTGCTGCCGGAAACCAAGGGCAAAACGCTCGAGGAAATCGAGCAGTCGTTCGAAGTCGCCCACGTCCCTGCTCTACGGCGCAAAGAGGCAGGTGCATCATGATCCATCGCTTGGCTTTCGTCGCAGTCTTGTGCTCCGCGGCATTTCCATACCTCGCGCACGCACAGGCTTCCACCCCGGAACAACGTGCCGATGCACTGATCGCGCGCATGACGCTGGCGGAGAAGATCGAGCAGTTGCACGGCCTGGCCACAGGAGGCCACGAGCACGACCCAGACATCCATGACCGCTGGGTGCCGGGCATCGAACGCCTCGGCATTCCGCCGCTATCGATGGCCAATGGCCCCGCGGGCATTGGGCCCACAGACTTCGTACAGCCTCATGCAACCGCGTTCCCTTCGCCGCTTGCCATAGCCGCCAGCTGGGACGTTCACGACGCCCGGCAATATGGCGCGGCCGTCGCGGAGGAGGTGGCCTCCATCGGCCGCACCATGCTCGAAGCACCGACCGTGAACATCTGTCGCATCCCCACCGGCGGCCGCACCTTCGAGGGATATGGAGAAGACCCCCTGCTCGCCGCGGAAATCGCCGTCGCGAACATCGAAGGCATCCAGAGCCGCCACGTGCTCGCGAACGTGAAGCACTTCGCGCTGAACAACCAGGAAGACAATCGTCTCTTGTCAACGCGGAGGCGGATGAGCGCACGATGCGTGAGCTCTACTTCCCTGCTTTTAGAGCCGCGGTCACGCGAGCCCATGTTGCTTCGGTGATGTGCTCGTACAACAAGGTGAATGGCCTCTACGCCTGCCAGAACCGGCAGCTGCTGCAGGATGTTCTGCGCGACAACTGGCGCTTTGACGGCTTCGTCGTCTCCGATTTTGGAGCAGCGCACGACGGGGTACAGGACGCCGAGGCTGGACTCGATCTCGAAATGCCCAGCGGCGCAACCTACAACCAGACGTTTCTTCAGCAGGTTGAAGCCGGCGTTGTGCCCGTCGCTCAGATCGACACACTGCTCCGTCACCGCTACGTCACGATGATTCGCTTCGGCCTGTTCGATTCCACGCCGGCGCCGCACCCGATTGCGGAAGCGGCCCATGGCCAGGTCGCGCGGCATCTCGCCGCGGACAGCATGGTTCTGCTGCGGAACAAGCAGGCTGCTTTGCCACTCGACAGCGCGAACATTCGCTCTATCGCCGTACTCGGCCCCGCGGCCGACCAACTCCTCGAAGGCGGTGGCGCAGCCTTCGTGCTTCCGCTGCACACGATCACTCCGTTGGATGGCCTTCGCAGGCGCTTTCCGCATGCGAAGATCACGTTTGTCGGCAGCAGTGGTGCCGGATTGATCGACCGCCGCGACACCATCGACGGCCTCGCCCTTACACCGGCGCTGCCTGGCGCTGAAGCGAATGGCATCACTGCGGAGTACTTCGACAACACAGCGTTCAAAGGCCCACCTAAAGTCGTGCGCACGGAACGCATCCCCGAGGTTCGCACCGAGTTTGGCGCGCCGCTCCCGGGATTATCGCCGCAGTACTCGCTCCGCTGGACTGGCACCCTGCGCGTGCCGGCCACGGGCAGCTACACCATTGGCTTCGAGATGTGGGGCAAGATGCGCCTCTATCTCGACAACAAGCTGGTGCTCGAACTCACGAATGGTTCAAATACGCTGCAGTCACGCTCGCTCGCGCTCACGCTGCACAAAGGCCATGCATATGCGCTGCGCGCCGAGTATGTCTCGACCTCACGAGGCCTCGCGCGCCTGTTCTGGGTACTTCCGGACCATGTTGATCCGCCAAGTCTCGCGCCAGCCGTCGCCGCTGCGCGCAGTTCAGATACCGCTATCGTCTTCGTCGGCACGTGGGCGCATGAAGGCTTTGATGCAACTACGCTCGCGCTGCCTCCCTCGCAGGACCGCCTGATCGAAGCCGTAGCCGCCGCGAATCCGCATACCGTGGTAGTTCTGCAGTCCGGTATTCCGACACTGATGCCGTGGGTCAACAAGGTAGCGGCAATCGTGGAAGCATGGTTCCCGGGCGAAGAAGGCGGCCTCGCCATTGCAGACGTTCTTTCCGGCGACATCAATCCATCAGCGAAGCTGCCTTTGACCTTTCCAGCCGACGATCACCAGGTACCCGCGTCAACTCCCGAGCAGTATCCGGGAGTTGACGGCACGGAAACGTATACAGAAGGCCTTGAAGTCGGCTATCGCTGGCAGAACGCGCAGCACCAAACGCCGCTGTTTCCGTTCGGTTTTGGCCTATCGTATACAAGCTTCGGATTTTCGGGGCTGACGTACAAAGTGCAATCCGACGGCACGGTGGATGTTTCCGTCAAAGTCCGCAACCAAGGCACGCGTGATGGCGCAGATGTCGTCCAACTGTATCTCGACTACCCCAGCACAGCCGGCGAACCTCCACTGCAACTGCGCGGTTTTCAGAAGGTGCAACTTCGCAGTGGACAAGCGCAACTCGTCCACTTCCAACTCGACACGCGTGCGTTTTCCGTCTGGTCCACGCAAATCAATAACTGGCAAGCAATTTCTGGTGACTTTGGATTGGCCGCCGGCGATTCTTCGCGTTTTCTGCCGCTGCGCCGTTCACTCCATCGCAATTAGCGACATTGGAATGAGCGGCGTACACAATCCTTGCGGGTTCACGGTACGTCCTTCTCCTGCTCAGCAAAGTATGCACCATCAAATAGCGAGATAAAACACCTATCTAGCTCGGATACTCAATCGATTCTGAGTGCATGCGGGTGTCGTACCAGGGGTCAGTTGCCGTCTTCAGCCACTCGCCCAGTTCCTGTTTCAGCGTCCGAAGGTCCGCCGCATCAATGGAACTCGGAGACAAGTTCTTCATCTGATAGGGATCAACCACGTTATCGAACAGAAGCGTTTTCCCATCTTTGTCGACCTGATAGGAATAGCGATCGGTGCGCACCCCGCGTCCGTCGTACATCATATAAACGGCCGATTTGGGCTTGGGCTGGCTGGCATAATCTCCGGTCAGTAAACCCGCCGAATAGTTGATACCCCGGACCGTAGATGGAATGCGGTCTTCCAGGCCCATCATACCGAGAAGCGTTGGCATGAAGTCGACTTTGGAAAACATCAGATCTTCCAACCCGGCTTTCAGCCTGTTTGGGAAGCGAATCGTGAGTGGAACCAGGAAGGCCTCATCGTAAATAACGCTTTTCCCTGTGAGTCCCTCACTACCCATCATCTCGCCGTGGTCCGAAGTGAAAATAACAATGGTGTTTTCCGCTTCGCCGGATTCTTCGAGCGCTTGCAATACGCGGCCCAGTTGTTGATCGATACTGGTGACGTTCGAAAAATAAATCCGCGCGGCCAGTTCGATATCAATACCAGTTTTTGACTTGGCCGCACCCACGTTCGGCCGGTTCAGCAGTTGGCTTAGGGGCATGTTTTTGTAGTACTTGTCGTAGACATCCGATTCGCAGTCCTTCAAAGACTTGTAGGGCGGGTGCGGCGGGATGGGTTCCCACATCATGCTGAAGGGCCTGTTCGGGTCACGCTGCCCGCTCTTGTTCTTCAAATATTCGACAACCACGTCCGCCTCGTTCCGCGGACTATATCCTGTCGTTTGATAGGCCTCTCCATCCTTCTTCTCGCCAACCAATGCAGGCACATTCGAGAACGCCAACGGATTGAAAGGGGTATCGTGGATCGTTTGATACCAGTATTTGATGCTATGTCGCCCTGCGCCAGGAGGAATATACGTGTCGTACGGATTCACATAATGCCCGCCCGGAGGCGTCAATTTGCCAACGTAATTCCCGTCCTTATCGAACAAAGCTTGAGTGCGCTCCCAGTGGGTTTTTCCGACAAGAGCCGTCTCATAATCGGAGGCCGCTAACACATCTGTGAGGCACGTGATCGAATCATGCAGCCCTTGCGGCCGCCCCTGATAGCAGTTGCCGTCCATGACTCCGTTCTTGCTGGGATACATGCCGGACATCAGCATGGCGCGGCTGGGGCTGCACACCGGAGAAGTCCCATTCGCGCACGTGAACAGGAGACCCTCCTTGGCCAGCCGATCCAGTTCCGGCGTATGCACCGGATCGCTCACCGTCTTCAGCGCATCGCGGTAGGCTGGCTGATTCCAGATTCCGAGCGCCTGGATACGAAACTCATCAGGTTGAATGAAGAGCAGGTTGGGCTTTTTCTTCCCGTGAGTCAGAGGTTTGGCTGACGCGGTTTTGGCTACCCGCCCCAGGAGAGTGCCCGACGCTGCAACTGCCGCCGCATCCGCAAGAAACTCACGCCTGCTAATCATTTGTATCCTTTCCATTCTCTTCCTTATTATATTCCAGTTTTCCATGATACGTCTGCCCCGAGCGAATGGAGAATGCTATTGGTCAATCCGCCCTGGGTACGGGGTACGTGTCATCAAAAACGAGCCGGAAGAACTCGGCGGTTTCGTTTTTCTGGAAACCGCATTGGTCTCGGCAGATTTCCACCACCGTCTCCCCAGACTCCGCCTTCCGCAACATCCGCAGAATCTCCTCTTCACTATGACCGCGCTTGCCGATAACACCTCCCCGATTCTGTTGAGGTCGGCGGCGGAATGAACCACGGCATGACCGGGATTCGGCATCTGATGCTGGGCCGGCGTCTCGAAACGCAGGATGGTCTGTTCGGCTTTGTCGTCCTCGACGATAAAGTCATTTCTCGAAAGCGGACGCGCGACCAGGTTGCCCTTCGTATCGGTGACCACGACGTCAAGTACGACGAGTTGGCTGGAACATGCATCACAGACCTGCCTGACTGGGATGCCGGTGGAGCAGGTGCCTGTGAACGGGGCGCAGCCGCAATAGTCACCGCTAACGTAAAGACAGCAAAACTTAATATCGACATTCAGAACTCAACCCACAGAGGCGAGGAGGGTTACTCGTTGGTGGCACATTTTGCGAGCGAAACGGGTGGTCGCCAACAATTGAAGCGATGAGACTCCTTTGAATTTTCTGAACGAGAAGTAGGCGACCGACTATAGTCAAAGAACCTCAGGCGTGAATCCAAGCATCCCTTTATGGATGAAACCCTCAGACGTGGCGGAGCAGCGAGCAAGTGGATCTACCGCGAGGAGCTGCAAAGCAGTTTAAGCGCATTGTCCCGATACACTTTTTTCAAGACCTCGTCTGGAAGAAACAGACCGTAGATGTTCCAGCGCCCCTGCCGCGAGGCGTGTGATGGGTACTCAAAATATTCGTCCGCTGTCTCCAGGAAGCGATAGTACTTCCTGTACATAGTTTTCTCAGGGAGAAGGTCTGTTCCGAATATTATTCGGTCTGGGAAATCGAGGAATAGTTTGCGGGCTGTATAGGGCTGGCGCCCTAATTCCGGCGTACGAGCAGAGATATCAATAAAAACATTCGGGTGTTGCTCGAGCATTCGTCGGGTAAACGCAAGGTCTTCGCCGCTCTCGCCAACATGCGCACCAACAAACGTTGTTCCGGGGTGGCGTTGGAAGACGCGATTTCGTTGTTCCAAGAGTTCCCACTTCTCAACCGGGACACCGCAAAACGCCCAATCCGGATGAGCCGCCAACTCCTCATAACGTTCGTTGTTTGCATCAATTGGTTTAAAGAACGCTGCCGGATCCGCCGTGTGAAACATCACCGCTAAGCCAAGCTCCGCTGACTTCTCAAAAATCGGTGCAAAGCGCTCATCATCTATGCGAAGCAGTTTTCCGTCCGCATCGGAGAGCGTCAGGCCGAAGTCCTTCCAGAACTTGATACCGCAAGCACCCCGTTCCGCGAGAGCTTCAAGGCGGTTCAGTGTGAGTTCAACGAAATCGTGCCGCACCACGTCTGTCCAGTCCATCCATCCAATGGTATGGAAGCGGTTGCGGTCTGTCTGGTGGAAACGCTCCATGATGCGGTGTGCAGTGTCGCCCGTCTGCATCGTGATGTTCACGATTTTTTCGACACCAACCTCATCCATTACGTTGAGGACTTCGCCCGGGTCCAGGGAGTCCAAATGATTGTGATAATCCACGACGGGAAAACGTGGCATATCAATGGGATGCGCTTCGGAGCGGATCTCTGAAACCGGTTGGAAATCGCTAAGGCGGAGGTCGACCTCCGCTTTTGCGGTCACCATAGCAACAAATTTGTCCTGTTGATCCATTGTTTAGATGATATCCATTCGTTGCATTTGCTTACTTATACTTCTTAAAAGTATGTTAGTGTTTGCTTATAAGTCAAGGCATAAAATGGACACCCAGCGCGCGATCCACTGCACGCATGCCGCTCGGGTTCACACGGAAAGTTATTAAACCTATGCGTTTCTCGTACTTGCAGCGATTATTGAGAGACGGGTAACCAGTGGATGATCGTCTGCCGTTTTGTCCGAGCCGATTCAAATCAGCTCGGCAAGAGAGTGCACCGCCTTGTTGTTCGCCATCGAAGGCGAACCGACAAGAGCTAACCTCCGCGATCATGCCACTCGCGTGCGCCCGGCCTCCGGAACGAGAGAGTATTCAGCTTCTCGGAGGCAACTTTCTAATGGGAACCGACTACCAGCATAGGTTTCTCAACGATGGTGAAGGACCGGTCCGCCCCGTATCAGTTTCACCGTTCGCAATTGATACCTACCCAGTGACGAACGCCGACTTCTCGGAGTTCATTGCGAAGACAGATTATGCCACTGACTCTGAACGTTTTGGCTAGTCGTTCGTATTCTAGGCGCACATCCCTGCCGCTCGCTTCCGTGAGCTGGTAGTCGATACCGTCGCGGCAGCTCCATGGTGGTGTTAGGTGCCGGGAGCGACCTGGCGTTCTCCTGAAGGGCCGGGTTCCAATTTGAAGGAGCGGTGGCGTTATCCTGTCGTTCACGTCTCATGGAACGATGCGGTGGCTTATGCATCCTGGGCAGGACGCGCACTGCCGACCGAAGCGCAATGGGAATACGCTGCGCGTGGGGGACTAGAACAGAAGCTTTATCCATGGGGCGACGAACTCACTCCGAACGAACAGCATCTCTGCAACATCTGGCAGGGCGAGTTCCCTCGTCATGATACCGGCGAAGACGGATACACCGGAACGTGCAGCTTCAAACGTTGGGTTTCGGTGCGTCCGCTCTAATATCTGACGCATGAGGGCTGGTGGATCGAAGTGGCGACGAGGCAAAGTGCCGGTAGTCCGTCGCAAGGCCGGCCTGCCTGCGGAGCCCCGTTATCCTGGCGCTCGCCATTACGAAGTCTCGTACAGAGTGATTGGATTATCGCTCGGCCCTCCTTTCGTTCAACAGCTTGCTTCCGAGCGAACTGGAAGAAGCAAGACGTAGCAGTTCGGAGCCGGCCAGAAGGAATGCGCCGACACCGTACACGTAACTGGATGCAGGCTTGAACTGGCCGGGCGCAGCGCCTACCGGCTGAATGCTGCCGAGCCGTCCATCGCTGTAGACGTGGGATAGCATGCCCGTCCAGGCGTGTTCGGCCACTGGGACATAGCTCGCGCGGTCCAGCAGGCCTTCGTTAACGCCCCAGGCGATGGCGTAGGCAATGAAACCAGAGCCGGAGACTTCGGGGAACGCATAAGCGTCTGGATCAAGAAGGCCGGAACGCCACAGGCCGTCGGAGCCTTGCAACTGTGCGAGGCGCGCCGCCATTTGCCGGAACTGTGTAACGTATTTTGCACGCGTGGGCCAATCGCTGGGCAGATATTGCAGCACGCGAGCTAGCCCAGCGATGACCCATCCATTGCCGCGCGACCAGAAGACTTTCTGCCCATTCGCTTCGCGCTTCGTGAGGTAGCGCTCGTCACGGTAGAAGAGATGCTCCTTCGGGTCATACAAAGCGTTCGAGGTGATCCACCACTCGCGATCAAGAAAGGAAAGGTAGGCCTTATTGCCGGTAGCCCGGAAGAGCAGGGCGCAGACAGGCGGAGCCATGAAGAGCGCATCGCACCACCACCAGAGCGGCTTTGCCGGGTCGTCCGGGCGCTGCATCATGGCGTCAAAGCGCCGCTGGATCGGTTGTAACATAGCAGAATCGTGGAATTGAAGATATAGCTCGAGATAGGTCTGCCCAACGGCCTGATGGTCCGCATGCGTGGGATTGGGCCCGGGCCGCCACTGCAACTGTCTTCCCATGGCCATCATCGCGTCCTCGAACTTTTTGTCTGGGATGGACTTGGCGGCCGCCATGAATCCGACATAGAGCGCTGCGAACGTCCAGTCATCGTTGAAATGAGTGAGGGTTCGATTGAGCTCCCATGTGCCAACCTTCTCCATGGCCTTGCGGATCGCCGCCGGCGTGATTTTCGTGGAGAGATCCGTGGCCAGGGGACCTCCGTTGTCAGGAGAATCACCGACAGCAGGCAAACTCTCCTGTGCGGTGAGTTTTTGTCCAAGCAGCAAAGGATTGTCTGTGCACCAGATGATGGCGACGGAGAGGCACTGTAGAAAGGATCGACGCGAAGATGGCATCAGTAAGCTCCGGGGAAGTAGGTACTCATTTCCGTTTGGTCAATTCTGCGTCCACCTGGCGTCGGCCAGCCGGCAGATACCGGATGCCGCATAGGGTAGCAAGGTTTCCCTTATTTTATGAAGGATAATCGCTTGTGGCTCAGATGGGAGAAGCCCGGCCCGCAGCGCAAGATACTGCGCGGGCAACATTGCAGAGAGCAACGTTTCGGGAATGGTTTTATTGTCAAGATTGTGCATCAGAGTTCGAACTGCCGCCTGCACTACGGGCTCCTGCCAGTAGTAGCGGATGCGATCGCTGTAGCTGTAGCGACGAAGAATGCGCTGTTGCTGGAGTGTACCGTGATAGTGCTTAGACCAGTTGGCTGGGGACGCTAGCATCACTTGCTCAAGAACGTCAGAGAGATGAGAAAGAGTGTCTTCCGAGCAAATTTCCTGCTCAATTTTCTCCAGCGCAAAAAGCGCTTCGCGAAGGGCAAACGTAAGTGCAGGACCGACCTTCAGAATTGCGAATCCGTCTTGCACCAGCTCACGGTATGCCGAGGGGCGCTGGTAGTCGCTCGAATGTGCCTCGAAAACAAGTGACGGATTCTGGCGAAGAACGGCGCGGAGGGACTCGGTCTTGGCAGAGACGTAATCGACAACGCTGTCATGGTTGAATTCGACGCCCGGCTGAACAACCATAGCGATAACTCTTCGCCAGACATGTTCGAGGCCGACTCTCGCGAAAACTTCCTGATGGACTCTCACCGTCTGTGATGCCATTGGGTAGGTGGTTACCTTGAGTTCGCTGAGCGACTCTGTGGCGCCCCCGGGAATAGGGACTTCCGTGCCGATGACGTAATAGCGGGGTGCTCCGCTCGCCGCTTCTTCGGCTGCGCGGCAGAGACGCGCGGCTCTTTCAGCGATGACCTCATCGGAAAGCATCGGCTCTCCAGCACATGGCATGCTGGCATCCAAATGGATCTTCACAAAGCCGGCACGCGAATACTCCGCAACCATTGCCTCTGCGTGCTTCATTGCTTCTTCCGCGCCAAGGTTCTGCCAAGGATTCGGACCGAGATGGTCGCCACCCAGGATGAGATTTTCCGGGTCGAATCTCTCCTCCTTCGCTAAAGCGATAACGAAGTCACGGAAAGCAGCGGGGCGCATGCCGGTGTAACCACCGAACTGGTTCACCTGATTGCTTGTGGCTTCTACAAGTAATGGCGAACGATCCGCGAGCGCCTGCTGTATTGCACCTCTGAGCACAAGCGGATGAGCCGAGCAAACCGAATACAAACTGAAAGGAACTCCAGCGGCATACGCCGGTCCCAAGTGTTCTAAGAATGCAGGCATGAGTGAGGTCTCCTGGCGACGTCCAAATAATAATAAATCATAATTATACGAAAGCAAAAATCAGTCTTTGGAGATTGTTCGGTCCCCGCGTTCAGTGGGGTGCTGCGAGTCGAAGGCCGGCGATTTGCTCGTAGGGGCGATATTCTTTGGCTGCGATACTTGGCTAGCTTGCCGGAACCGCAAAGGAATCTCGCGTCACTCCGCACCACTCTGTCAGCATCGCGCGGTGCATGTGCAAGACGTCGCTAAAGTGCGTATCTCCAGCGAGATTCAGCATCTCTCCTGGGTCCGTCTGGAGGTCGACAAGCGACTCCCGCCGGTTGCCCTCGCTGTAGACGCAGTACTTATAGCGCTGCCCTCGGACCATCCTTCCATCCGGATGCGGCACACGACCGCCAATCGGCGCTCCTTGCACCATCCGGTTCGATACCACCACGTAACGCCGCGGATCGATCGCCGGATTCTTCAGGCTAAGTCCTGGCAGCGTACCCGGGGCCGCGATGCCCGCATAATCGCACAGCGTAGGAAGCAGGTCAATTCCGGTATTCACTAAACGCGCCGAGGTATTCGCAGTCGCTCCCTTCCGGCTCAGAATCAACGGCACCCTCGAGGCCTCTTCATAGAACACTGTCTTTTGGTTCCATCCATGCGCTCCCTGGCAGTCGCCGTGATCCGATAAAAAGACGATCAACGTGTTCTCCTCGTGCCCCGAACCACGCAGGGCATCGAGCACAATTCCAATCTGCGCATCTACCTTCTCGATCATCCGGTAATAAGCCCACAGATAATCTCTCCACTGCCTTTCATTGAAATCTCCCACAGGGAACATGGGGTTCGCCTGGTACGACCGTCGCATGAGCGCAACAATGTCCGGCTCATTCTGCTGTGGAGCGTGATTAGCCCGCAGCGGAGGGCACTGTTCGAGCGCTGGAGGTCGTCCCACGGCTCCCAGCGGAAGTCGCTGTCCGCGTGCCCACTCGCAGATGTTGTGCGGATTCAGGAATGAGGCAACCATCAGAAACGGAGCATCGTGCTTTTCCCTAAGGAATTCTGCCGCGTCAAGCTCCGCCGCGATGTCGTCGTTGAACGTCGTGGCCATTCGCGTAAATCCATGTATGTTCGCCTGGTCCTCGGGACAGGCGATATGCCACTTGCCAAAATAGGCCGTCTCATAACCGCCGTCCTCGAAGATCTTCCCCATGATAGGAAATCGACGCGGATCCAGATGCACCTCCGAAAGCCCCGTATTGTCCATTACCCCCGTCTCTGTCGGGTACCGCCCTGTAAACATCGATGTGCGCGACGGGACACACAGCGGGTTGGCGCAATACGCTCGCGTGAACGAGGTCCCGTTCGCCGCAAGGCTATCGATGTTCGGAGTATTGAGGTACCGCCTCCCGATGCGATAGCTGGCCGCGTCCGCCGATTGCTCGTCCGTAAGGATGACCAGAAGATTTGGCCGCATCGTCTGAAAACCGTCTGCCGACAAAGGGAGACCTGCCGCGCAAACCGCGGCCCCGGCTGTTCGCAGAAAATCGCGTCGAGTCACCATTCACCCTCCCAGATAATCAGCACATCGCCCGCATAAGCATCTTGCGAAAAGTACCGTTTAATATGCAATACTCTGTTTTTCCATTCCGTGCAACGTAAGAGACCCATCGAATCGAATGGACTATTGTTCCCAAGCAGTCGAGCTTACGAATCGCATCTCGGTCTCCGAGCACTCGATCCAACCGCTAGCTTCCCGGGAATCAGCGGGGTGGTCTTCGTAATGGCTAGCGGAATGAGATGGCTTGACGCTCCTTTAATTTGATGAACGAGATCGTTGACTCCGCCCACCTCAGGGGAACGTCCCGACCATCGTCCGATGGAAGCGCTATTTCGCGGAATCGCGAGCGTCCCCCCGACCGGCGTTTTGCCGCGACTTTCTGCAGTGTGCTCGCGCCAACAGACGGAGGGCTGGAAGTCAGTCGAGCCTGGCGAAGAGCTTGATTAGCTTATACTTACCCAGAAGCGAGAGTGGTGAGGACGCCTCCGCTTGACAAGCTTTCAGCTGGTCTTGTAGATTCAGTCGCACGAAAGAATAGACAATAATGTAATATGAAACGCAATATCGAAAGCATTGAAGAAGTTACGGGACGGCCGATACGTAAGCGGCCAATCACCAGAGTGCGGATGTGGGTCGGATGCCCGAAATCACTGGACGTGACTTCATGCCTGCAGCCATATTGATTCGTTGCAACATTGGTTGCAACTTCGCTGACGGGAACAGCTCAAACGTCCTCGCCGAGCCGTCGCCCCAGTGTCCTTTTGATACCGCCTGAGGAACAAAGTTTAGCCGTTGAGTATTTCTTGGGGGAAACTTCCCGGAACGCAGAATATCTATCCGATAGGTTCTAGCTGTCCGGACATTGTGTACAGGGCTTGGCCGATACAGCGTGATCTTGGGTTACCGTCTCGATGATTTGGAGCGCTTCGTATGAAAAAAAGTCTCATTCTTGGTGTGCCGCTGCTGTTTCTGGTGACGGGAGCTATTGCACAGCAGTCCTTGTTTCCCGATAAAACGAGGCTCGAAGCTTTGCAGCATCAGCTGCAGTGGGGTGGCCTGCGCTCAGCCTGTGACGCTGGATTGCGCCTGCAGAGCAAGCCTGTGGTCGATTTCTCACCACCGCCACATTATGGGCCGAACGGTCCCGAGCCTACAACCGACGAATCCCCCGTTCCCACGTTGAAGCGCGAGAGTTTGGCGGTCTATCGGCTGGCGTTGTGCTTTGAGATCTCGAAAGATCCAAAGTATAGCTCGAAGGCTGAAGGAATCCTCGATGGCTGGGCCGCTACCACAACGAAAATTGGGACGGATCAGGGTAAAGACGCCTTCAACTTCTATTTTCCATACGCGCTGATGGGGGCCTACATTCTCAGGCACGACGCAAATTGGTCGGACCAAGCATTTCCCACTTTCGTTTGGAAGGTTGTCATCCCTGCAAATAATGCGGCCAAGGCAAACAATCACGCGAACTGGGGAGTTTTGTTGCTTGCTGCCAGTGGAGGGTACCTTGATGATCCAGCCATCCTGAAACAAGCTAGAAGCCGCTGGCTAGAGTTGATGCGCTCTCAGGTAGCAGCCGACGGATCGTTGCCTCTCGAAATATGCCGAAGTGATACTTCGGATTGGTGCGGTGGAGTGACGAAAGGCATCAAGGGGATGGCTTACACGCACTTCACTCTCGAGCCGACAGCGATTGCAGCAGAAATATTTCAGAATGAGGGAATGAGCGTTTATTCAACGCCTGAAGGCCAATTGCTGTGTAAAGCATATAGACGTGCCGCCCAGTGGACATTACACCCCGAGACGTTTCCCTATTTTGAATCAAACCACGGGAAACTTGAGGGCCTGGATCATGTTGATTACTTTTATATTCTTCAGGAAAGATGTCCTAATCCCGATGGTGCCGCAGTGATGATAAAGTACGGTGCACATACGGCGGACCCCTTGGATCTCCGTACTCTATATGGTCAGTAGCACGGTATAGCCACCGCCGAATGCACTGCTTACCGCATGACCGCTTGTCGTCTCGCGTGTAGTACAGTGGCTCGCGGAAGCCAGGATATTTGTAGCGACCCATTAGCCTAGGAAGCACTTAACACACGAAGGGGTCTCGGAGAGCCATGGTAAAGAAATCACGGTTAAAGGATCCTAAGACGGGATGCAGGGGTCCAGAGGCTATGAAAAGTTCAGGATCTAGCCGACGCGAATTTATGAAGGACCTTGGGATGGCTATCTCTGCGCTTGCCCTTGCTCCAGAGAAGCTTGCCATGGCGATGGATGCCTCCGGACCAAAGCCGAACATTGTAATCATCCTTTCCGATGACGTAGGGTACGGAGATCTTACATGCTACGGCGGAATTAATGTCAACACGCCGCACATTGATGGTCTGGCACAAAGTGGGCAGCGCTTTACAAATGCGCACTCGGATGCGGCCACTTGCACGCCTTCGCGATATGCCATGCTCACGGGTAACTATGCGTGGCGACACGATGGCGTGCAGATTCTCCCCGGCGATGCCAAATCATTGATCGAGCCGGGACAGCCGACGATTGCCAGCGTTCTAAAGTCGGCTGGATATGCTACAGGCCTGGTAGGCAAGTGGCATATTGGTCTGGGAGATGGAACCATTGACTGGAACGGCGTTATCAAACCCGGTCCATGCGAATTAGGCTTCGATGATGCCTTTTTCTTTCCGGCCACGGCCGATCGTGTGCCCACCGTATACATCCACGATCATCGTGTCGTGAATCTGGACCCCAAAGATCCAATCCACGTTTCCTATGACAAAAGGATTGGTACAGATGTTACGGATCCGACCGGCCGGGAAGATCCCGAACTTCTCAAGATGAAGTTGAGTGAAGGGCATGACGGCACGATCGTCGATGGCATCAGCAGGATCGGCTACATGACGGGTGGCAAGTCTGCGCTCTGGACGGACGAAACAATGGCCCAGACCTTCACCAACAAAGCTTGCGACTTCATTAAAGAGCATAAGGATGAGCCCTTCCTTTTGTACTTCACCCCCAGCGATATTCACGTTCCTCACGCACCGGCGGAACAATTTGCCGGCAAGAGTCAGTGCGGTATCCGCTGCGACACCATAACGCAGTTGGACTGGTGCGTCGGCCGCGTGATGGAGACGCTGCAAGCGTCCGGCGTTGGTGACAACACGCTCGTCATCTTCACTTCGGACAACGGCCCGGTCGTGAATGATGGCTATGATGACAACTCGGTCGAGCTACTTGGCGCCCATAGGCCTGCTGGAATGCTTCGTGGAGGGAAATACTCTATCTATGAGGGCGGCACGCGTATGCCGTTCATCACGCACTGGCGTGGACATATCGAGCCAGGTGTCTCCGAGGCTCTCATCAGCCAGGTTGACGTACTTCGCAGCCTCGCGACGTTGGTGCATCAACCGGTGCCAAAGGGTGGAGCGCCAGACAGCCTGAACGAGTTGCCGGCACTGCTTGGGCAATCGCAAAACGGTCGTGAGACCTTGGTGGAGGAGGCAACGGTGTTAGCCATCCGCACCATTCGCTGGAAATTGGTTGACCGCCACCAACGGCCTGGGGCCCATCCATCTCCCATGTTCACACCGAAACCACTAACGCCACAGCAAGAGGCCCGTCACAAGGCCATCGAGCAATTGCTCATGCCAGGTGAGATTGATTATCCAACGGCACCACTAGAGTTATATGACCTCATCAATGACCCAAGTGAGACAAAGAATGTAGCCGCTCTACATCCGGAAATCGTAGAGCGGCTTCGGCAGAAACTCGCCGAGCTTCGGGCCGAGGGCCACAGCTGAGGAAGGAGACGCGCGGCAGGCAAATGAGTGGGATGGGATGCCGTAGATTGCGGAAGGGACGTAGAGTGCGTGGGTGGAAGCCGTGTGAGGTACTACGGGTATTGTCCTAGCGTGATACGAATCCAAATGTTCCAACGGTAAATATCGACAGGACCGATCGCAAGCCGGCGAGTAAGCGCTACCCGTATAATGGCCTCACTCGGATCTTTATCTTCGACACTGCAAGCTTAGGCGATTGTCCAGCATTTTAGAGGCGTAACGAATGGCGACGAAGCGTGGAAGACACAAGGGTACGAATACGGCACCGGGGAGTGTCGCTCTGAGCGCAGGACAGGGCATGCTCATCGGTGAGCGCCGGCAACACGTGCTAAAGCTGGTGGATCGAGACGGACGTGTCCTGGTGTCGGAACTCTCTGAGTCGCTCGGGATTTCGCCCATTACCATCCGGAAGGATTTGGATTATCTTGAGCAGCAGGGGTTGGTTCAGCGTACGCACGGCGGAGCACTGGCCCCGCATAATTCGACTCTGATTGACCTATCGCTGAAGTCCAAGGAGTCGCAACAGTCACGCGAGAAACAGGCGATAGCCGAGGCTGCGGCCTCACTGGTGCAGGAAGGCCAGTGCATCCTTTTGGATTCTGGGACAACGACGACTGCCGTGGCGCGTGCCTTGCGGCGTTTTCGCCACCTGACGATCGTCACGAATGCTATGAATATCGCCGCCGAATTGAGCGATACGGACTTCGACATTATCGTGGTTGGCGGCAATCTGCGCAAAAACTCATTGTCATTGGTTGGGCCGCTGGCGGAGGATGCGCTGCGGCAGATTCAGGCCGACATCCTGTTCCTTGGCGTGGATGGGTTCGACGTGAAAACAGGTGTAATGACCCCTAGCCTCCTCGAAGCGCGTGCGAATCGCGTCATGGTCGCAGCGTCTCGACGGGTCATTCCGGTGTTCGACTCTACGAAGTTCGAGCGGCGTAGCTTGGCGCTGATCATTCCGCCTTCAGGAGTGCATACCGTGATCACGGACAAGAACGCGCCCAAAGACCAAGTGGACGCCCTGAGAGCGGCGGGAATCGAAGTAATTCTCGCCTAGCAGTAGCGGTTGTACCCCTTCATCCCGTTCTGTCTTTGTAATCCGGCTCTCATTAGCGCCCGTGGATGTCGAGGACGCTCGGGACTGTCGTATTTCTACCTGTTCGGAAATGTTCCTCGGCATCGCCACGCATATTTCGCCTGTCATAAGTGCTTTTTCGTAAACCTGGATGAACGCGATGAGGCCTGAAGAAAGATGATGCAAGCCGCGTAGAATCATCTCCCGAGGAAGCACCTCAACGTCGCTCAGACCGGTCTAACGATGTCAATCTTTCCGCCGAAGCGTCTTCTATATAGAACCAGGAAAAAGCTGGAGTTCCTGAAGGCGCTAACGAATGAGCCTGACACGCAGAAAATTTCTTGACTTGGCTAGCGCTTACTCTGTTGCGTCGGCGATGCCGTCACGAGATAGCACCTCACGGAAGCGCCCGAACATTGTGGTCATCATGGCAGACGACCACGGGGCCTGTGCTTCTCATCCCTACGGCTGTGAAGATACGCGTGATCAAGACATATCTTCAGCAATGTGATCTGTTTTTATCTATAAGCACTTGTTGATCTATCAAAACTGTCATTGATCGCAGGGGAGAGTATATGAGTGTTGCACCGTTTCATGTTCTTGCAAAACCGATCGGACCGATCTGCAATCTGGATTGCAAGTATTGCTTTTATCTGGAAAAAGAGACGCTCTATCCGCAGGCTTCCAAATGGGCAATCCCTCCGGATTTGCTGGAGTCGTACATTCGGCAATATATTGAGCAACAGCAGACGAATAAGCTACTGAACTGGATGAATGTAAGTTGCGATCCATTTCGTGGGTATTACTGGGGACATCGGACGTGGAGAGCAGAGTTTGCAGAGACATGGGCAAATGCTGGCATGACGCGTCAACGTGAGAATGATGGCTACCTGCCTCGCGAATTGGATTACGATACCGGGTTACCTATGAAAAATGCGACACGTCCCAAATAACGCCCCTGCGGCCTTTGCGGAAGCGCTGATGAGGCTTCAGGAGCAGGTCTCAATCGGAACAAGCAATGAATTCAACATCTACACAAGTTGGGAAATCCTTCGTGCTGGGTCGACCGGAACGCATTCTGATAGCGCAGAACTGGGCAATCGAGCATGCGGAGTCAGGGGTCCTACCGGGTTACGCGTGTTTCGTTCTGAATAGGGTCCAAAGCATTTTCAGCGCTGGAGAATTTCTCCTATGGTTGTAGTTGTTGAATTGGTAGCCTGAATCAAGCCTGAGCGTCCTGTGGGGTAATGGCGGGCAGCAGGTGTTCGATGGCTTGGTCGAGAGCATGAACGCTGCGCGCCTGTGCTGCGCGGAGTTTTTCTTTGAGCTTGCTCCAAGCCTTTTCGATCGGGTTCAGGTCCGGGGAGTAAGGCCGCAGATAGAGCAACTCGGCAGCGGTTTGCTCTAGGCTCTCGCCAACGCCGGCCACCTTTTGGGCGCCGAGGTTGTCCATGACGACCACATGGCCGGGCCGCAGCTTGGGACACAGCACCTGGTCGAGATAAGAGAGGAAGGCCTCAGGGTCGGCGACGGCCTTGACGGTCATGACGGCGAGCATGCCCGCGTGACTCACCGCGCCCAGGATGGTCAGCCCCTTCTTCCCTTGGTGTGAACTTTCGCCAATATATGACGAAGCAACCCACTCTGTTCGCCTTCTCGCGCGTCATTCGTCACTTCGTGCGCTGCTACCAAGACTGCTGTCTGTACACTCGGGATCGAACTCGACCACTCCCTGCCAACCGGTACAACGGAGTTTCGCAAGAATGGCTAAGCCAGTGTAAGCATCCTTGCCGCCAGACGCTGCCCCGATCTTGCCAGCACAGAGAAGACCGTTACCTGCCCGCCGGAGCAGAGCGTATGCGGCAACTGTGGCGGCCAGACCGCAGTGATCGGGGATGACATCGATTTGATACAAGATGTGCCATTTAGGAGTTGTCACTACCAACTGCACGCTTGACGGGAGTCGCAGTTATGTGATGAAGTCGCGATTCAGATGGAAAAAATTTTCAGTCGACGGGAAATCGGCGCTGCGCACTTTGAAGATCAAGCGGCGGTGTGAGACGGCTGAATATGATCAAAGCCCGAAGTGTGCAAGTTCTTCTATGAAATATAAGGTCAATAGCAATCTCGTCAAACCGGCTTCTGGTATTCGTTCGATCGCAGCGGAGTTGGGAATCTCTGTGGCCACAGTGCACCGCGCGCTTCACAACCGCGGCAGAGTCAGCAGCGAGACACGAGATCGGGTGCTTCGCATGGCCGCGCATCTGGAATATAAGCCAAACTTGGCGGCTCGTGATCTACGACTGAACCGCCATCTCCGGATCTCAGTGCATCTGCCCGCTGCTATAGCGTCCTTTTTCGATTCCTTGCGCGTGGGAGTTGAAAAGGGTGCAGAGCCGTTCCGTTCAGTAGTTGACGTAGAGTTTCATCGATATGCACGTAGTCCTGGTCGCGCGCAGGCGAGCATTCGAACTGCATTGGAGCAGCCTTTAGATGGCATCATCGTCGCTCTCGCCAACACCGCACAGATGGTGCGCCTGGTCAGGAGAGCACAGGCGAAGGCTATCCCAGTAATTTGCGTCTCAACGGATGTTCCGGGGTCGGGCCGGCTTACAGCAGTGACCCCATATCCATATTGCAGTGGAGCCATGGCGGCCGAAATGCTAGCCGGTTGCGTGAAGATGCCAGGCAGTATGGTGGCCTTGGTGGGCGACCTGGAGAATCTGCATCACGCGGAGAAGATCCGTGGTTTCAAGGATGTGCTGGCCAAGACGGTGCCACGTCTCTCGGTTGCAGCCGTGATTGAGGCTCATGACGATCCTGAACAGGCGCGCAGGGGCATCCTTCGCTGCCTTCGCACCGTTCCGGAGATAGGTGGCCTGTATATTAGCAGCGCCAACTCGATCGGAGCTTTGGAGGCATTGCGCGAGACAGGTAGCTTGCACAAATTTCCAATTATCACCACCGATCTATTTCCGGAACTCCTTCCATTCCTTAGCGACGGTTCTGTAAAGGCCACTATCTACCAGTGCCCTGAACTGCAAGGAAGTATCGCTATTCAGGGTATGTATCGCTACTTGATCGACGGTGTAATACCTCCGCCTATGCTCGGAGTAATTCCTCAACTGGTGATGAAGAGTAATCTGGATCTCTATTTGAACCGTACTGCCGAAATCGATGAAATGCATACATACTTTGATCGGTAGACGACTCTCTTTGCCGCCGTGGCAGCGCACCCATCACTGATCCGCACAGCTCATCATCCGTTATTGCGGGTTTGATCCAGCGCAACAGACGTACAGATCTTCGCAGGTCTCCCGCATGATGATGCAACGATGGGGTGCATTCAGAAAATCCTGGATGAGGAGGCCTCTCTCAACGCTTCCAGAAAATCTAACGATGCTCGGAAGTTGCTCACATGGCGGTAGTGGCCGTGCCAGGACGCAGCCACGGAGTAGTAAGAAGCCTTGCTGAAAATTTCAATATTGACAAGGGACACAAAGCGGGCGTACGGTGCTGTGCGTAATCGTTAACGCAAAATATCTGCTGCGGAAAGCGAGGACCAATGTAACCGATTTCATGGGCATATTCAATAGCCACGCAACCAGCTTCTGATATGCCGGGTTGCGTGGTATGGATTCGCACCTGTTGTTGCTTACTACTCTCCGCGCAATGTCACATGCAGGTCTGCGCAAGGGCTTGAAGCAGTAGCTTCCGAATTGAAAGGCAGCATCCTTTCCGCCGATCAACAGCGTGCAAAGCAGCACGCACCGCAAAAACATCTGCGGAAGTATGTAGCGGATCGCGCAATTCATCAGCTTAAACGCATCCTGACGGACATGTATCAAGCGGAGATGCGGAGGGCTATAAGACTCGGCACAATGTGCCATAACTACTATCTCAAGCGAGGGATAGATCTGGAGGACAGGGTATGCGAGAAGTCAACATCCTTTCGGCACTTTGGAATTCTAAGCGTGCATCGCTGCTGGCGATTTTGTGCTGTGCGGTCTTGTTGATGCCACTGCGTCTCTTCGGCCAGGCCGATCAAGGAAGCATTGCAGGCATTGTGCAGGACTCATCAGGAGCCGCAATTGGCCGGGCCAATGTGACGTTGACTGACACTGACACGGGACTTGTGCTAAAAACGAAGACCGGTTCTTCGGGCATCTACACATTCTCGCCCATCAAGATCGGCAACTATTCGATCAGCGCCGTTGCGCCTGGCTTCTCAGTCACCGATCAGCAACATATTCACGTGGATGCGCAGTCCAAGCTCAATGTTCCCCTTACCCTGCAGCTTGGCTCCGTTTCGCAGACGATTACTGTTTCCTCTCCGCCTCCGCTGCTGCAAACTGAGTCAGGCTCGGTGGGGCAGG
>DATCDL010000195.1:0-2370 GCA_036510715.1 Acidobacteriaceae bacterium | reverse complement strand
CCTCGGGTTCTCGTATGGGTTCCGACCCGGACGCAGCACGCACGATGCGATGGATGCGCTCGTGGTCGGGATCACCAGCACAAAGGTGAACTGGATACTGGACGCCGACATCCGATCGTTCTTCGACACGGTAAGCCAGGAGTGGCTCATCAAGTTTGTGGAACATCGCATCGGCGACCGACGCATCACCCGCCTGATCCAGAAATGGCTCAAGGCAGGCGTCCTGGAAGACGGGATCGTGACGGTCAGTGACAAGGGGACCGGGCAGGGATCGGTGATTTCGCCGCTTCTGGCCAATCTCTACTTACACTACGTTTTCGACCTCTGGGCCGAGCGCTGGCGACGGCGCGAGGCTGCGGGCAATATGATCATCGTGCGCTATGCCGACGACCTCATTGTTGGCTTTGAGCACGAGGCCGATGCCCGTCGCTTCCTCGATGAGATGCGTAAGCGGTTACAGGAGTTTGCGCTGTCGCTTCATTCGGAGAAGACTCGGCTGATCGAGTTTGGACGCTTTGCGGTGGAAAACCGCAAGCGGCGCGGGCTCGGCAAACCGGAGACCTTCACCTTCCTGGGCTTCACTTTTATCTGCAGCAAAACTCGACGGGGCAAATTCCAAATCAGACGGAAGTCCCGGCGGGATCGCATGCAGGCAAAGTTGCAGGCTATCAAGCGGGAAATGCGACGGAGCATGCATCAGCCGATTCCCCAGCAGGGGAGATGGTTGCAGCAGGTCGTCACCGGCTACTTTAACTACCACGCGGTGCCGACAAACCGTTCGTCACTGACCGCGTTCCTATTCCACGTCACCAATCTCTGGCGGCGCACGCTGCAGTGGCGGAGCCAAAAAGATGGGATGACCTGGGAGCGGATTAAGCGGTTGGCCGACCACTGGCTCCCGAAACCGCGAATCCTTCATCCATGGCCAGAGAGTCGCTTCGCCGTCAGACACCCAAGGTGGGAGCCGTATGCCCGAATTGGGCCCGTACGGATCTGTGCGGGGGGCGCGGGGTGACTCGCGTCCCTACCGCGAAAGTGACCTGCGTAGGATCAAAACGACGCGATTGATGTGGTGGACGACGCCCGCTCCAGGCATCGAATGTGCCAAAGGGGGACCGTGATCGCGGAAGATATCCGCGACCTCGAGAGCTGGTCGAGCCATGGCCGGCGGCTATGGCGCTGGCGGCTTCTCCTGGTCTCGCCTCGCAGGTCTGCGGCGCGGCTTGCTCAGGGCATCGAGTGGGCTCTCGATCCCGGCGATCATTCCGATCGCCACGCGACTGTAGCGGGCTGTCGTCTCAAGCCTGTCGTGCCCGAGCAACGCTGCAATCACACGAATATCCCTGCCGCGCTCGAGTAGATGAGTCGCGAAGCTGTGGCGCAGCGAATGCAGAGAGACCGTCTTGCGTAGCCCCGCGGCTTGCGCGGCTTCCTTGAACAACCGGCCGAACTGACGTGTGGTCAGAGGCCGATGATCACTGCGACCTGGAAACAGCCAGCGGTGTTCCGAGGCAATGCCAGCGTCATCAGCGCTCGGCCGCGCCTTCCACCATTGCCGTAACAGATCCAGGACCTCCGCCGGCAGCATCACGTATCGGTCTTTGCGGCCCTTCGACTGCACGATGCGGATAATCTTCTGCTCACGATCAATATCACCCACTCGCAGCTGCACCACCTCGCTGGACCGCAGCCCGCAACCATAGGCGAGGCTTAGCATCGCTCGCGCCTTCAGGCTCGTCGCCATGGTCAGAACACGCTTGATCTCCTCAGGGCTCAGCACGGGCGGCAGCCTCACGGGCTCCCTGATGTGCCAGACCTCGGCCGCCAGATCGTGACGACGTAGCGTGACGCGGAACAAGAACCTCACCCCCGTCATAATCCGATTGCGGTTACAGATACTCGTCCCACTCTCGATGAGGTGCAGCTGGAATTGGCGCACCTCGTCGGGCGTTGCCGTATCGGGCGAGCGTTTAAGCCAGGCCGCGAACCGCCTGCAGCTTTGGAGGTGACTGCGTTGTGTATGTAAGGTGAGCTTGCGCGCCGTCATATCTTCGATCATTCTGCGGCGCAGCGGGCTGACAATGTTGGTATCGCTCATGGGGAGCTCCATTCTGAGTGAGGTTTACAAACACCCTCGATTCTCAGGACGGAGCTCTCCAGCGCCAGTGCTATCCTCGACTACCGGCCTCTCGGCTCTTGCTCCCGCGCAGCGGGCTGGAGCGCAGCGACTTTGTGCTTTGACCCTAACCGGACGTTGCGATTTAGGCATCCCGAAGATTAGAGTGCCAGTTAGCAGCAAAGCCTTTTTGACCATGATGCATGGCAAGGGCTGAACCAAGGTTAAATCGAGATCGGGCAGGAAGTACGCGA
>DATCDL010000194.1:0-2155 GCA_036510715.1 Acidobacteriaceae bacterium | reverse complement strand
TGAACGAGCATGCGCCCCTGATTGAGCGCGTCGACGTTGTCGATCACCGTGCCGCGATATTTTCCGTAGTGCCTTCGCATTTTGGTTCCCTGGTAGATTTGGTGTCGGGCTGAAGCCCAGTTCATAGAGCAGGTCTGGTAGCACTTCCGTGCTCCGCCTGCGGGATAAGCTTTTTCGACAGACCTCCTTAGAACGGCAGGTTTGGGACTACGGGCACATTTGAGATCAGTCCATTGCGCTTGAGGACAAAGCTCTGTTTGTACTCGCCAGGTTTGAGGCTGTGGGTTGTGCTGTCGACGAAGTGCATGCCATCGAACGCAAGGCCCGCGCCACGCACGCCGACGAGGCTGCGGGCGCGGAGTATCTGGCCATATCGAAGGACATCGAGAGTGCCGGTTCCGGTGACCACGTCGGCAGTTTCTACGGCGCGGGCGATGCCACGCATCAGGGCCGCTCCAGGCGAGAGATTGGCTGCATCGGGAAGAGGTTCGAGCGTCTGCGGCGTAGGGATCACCAGGCCCAGCGGGGGATTGAACGGAGTGACCGACGGAACCAGAATCGGAATAGGAAGGTGCGTGGTGGAGTCCTGAATGAAGAAGGTAGGGGTGACCGGATTGCGAGGTTGATAGCGAAAGTTCAGGCTCTCGACATTGGTCCACGAATCCATGTTGACGTTGAGCGCAGGCTGCGGAATGCCGATCCGGAGTTGCGGCCCCCAGTACGCCTGACTCATGCCAGGAAGTGGACCGGGCGAGACGTAGAAGACGTATCCGGCCTCTTGCGCGAGCTGCTTCACGTAGTCGAGGTCAGTCCCGTCCTGGACGGGGATTTCCTCGGTCGGTACGGGGACCTGCGGAATGAGGATGGGGATGACCTCCGGCACGATGCCGAAGGCGGCATAGCGTCCGAGGATGGAGAGCACTTGAATATCCGGGCTCATGCCGGGGTAAAGGAGACCGGTGAGATCGATGAGGTCCATGATGGACGACAGGTCCTGCCCGCTGACGACGAGCTTGGAAGATCCGGTCATCGCGTCCGGGACCACCTCCTGATGCTCGATGACGCCATCCATGATGACCTGCGGTAGACCGCCAAACGTTGCGACGAGGACGACGCGGAGAACGGGGATTGGGGCGTCCGCGGCGAGGAGGAACAAGGTTTGCAGGATAGAGTTGGTGCCGAGTGTGAACGTGATTTGAAAACCGCTGCGGCCGGTCGCGGACTCGGTGACCTCGACGGAGACGAGGGCGTCGATGACAGGCTTGGGCACTGGCAGGGCCTCGACCGGCCCGGCCAGCAGCGTGAGATACAGTGGGCTACCCATTGCGAGCACCTGCGGGAATGGCGGAGGCGATCGGGATCAGGATCGAGCGGCCCTTCTGTAAGGTGAGCTCGTCGGGATCGGTGGCGGTGTTGGCGTCGCAGATCATCCAGAAGAGCAGCGGATCGCCAAGGAAGCGCGCAGAGAGGTTGTCGATGCGGTCGTTTTCGACCACCGCGTAGTTCTGCACAGAGACGTACACCGAGGGCTGCGGAAGAATGCGGCGCGCCAGGTAGACCACAGCCGTGCCGTTGGGCTGCGTGTAGGTGTTGATCGCTGCACCGTAATACCGGCTGCTCTGGTTGGTGGGAGCGCCAGTGCCGGCAGCGGATCGAATAAGAGCGGAGAGTGCGGTATCCATAGCGATTCCGTTTCGTCAGGCTCGTTGGGCAAGAGCTTCTTTGGTGGTTTGGTAGATCATGTACATGGCGCCGGCGGGAGTCAGGAAGCCGACGTCGTTCACACTGAGAACACGCATGCCGAGCGAGACCTTGGCGCGAATGGGGTTGAGATTGACGTCGAAGGCCTCCTCGGTGATGGAGAGATCGGTGATGCGCACGGGCGTGACGCGACTCTTGCTCCAGGCGAACACGGTGAGCGCGGTCTCCATGGGGAGGATCTCGATGGTGCCAAGCAACGAGAGGATTTCGTTCGTGATGAGCACGCCGCTCGAGGGATAGAGGAGCAGCTCGAGCAACGCCAGTTGGGGCTGCACTCCCAGGCTGGTGGCGGTGGGATCGGCTGCAGCGAGCTGATCGGTGGCGTCGATTTCCAGATCGCACTTCAGCGTTTCGATGGGTGGCCCCTTGAGGCGCAGGATCTCGGTGCGGTCGG
>DATCDL010000193.1:0-2034 GCA_036510715.1 Acidobacteriaceae bacterium | reverse complement strand
ACACGACTGCGCCGCTGGTGGTGTTGGTGAATCGCGGAACGTCAGGGCCGGCCGAGGTGGTGGCTGCGGCGATCCAGGACGATAAGCGCGGACAGTTGGTGGGCGAGAAGACCTTCGGCGAGGGTTCGCTGCAGAAGACGTTTGACCTCCCGGACGGCGGTGCGATCATTTTGTCGATTGCGAAGTACTCGTCTCCCTCGGGCAAGCAGTTTGAGGATGCTGCTGTGACGCCGGGGACGGTGGTCGCGCCAAACCAGGATGCGCTCTTCGCAGATATGGATGATGATTCGTCGACGACAACGACAAAGACGGCACCGAAGAAAGCCGCTCCAGCACCCGCTCCTGTACCCGATGATCAGCTGACGAAGGCACTGGATGTGCTCAAAGCCAAGACAGCCTGAGGGTTGAGAGCAGAGAACAAGAAGCCCTGAGGATTGTGAAAAGCTTGCATGATACTGTGGGATTGACGTGCCTAGTTCACAGAAGCCCGATGATCATGACTCCCTGAACTCGCGATCGGCGCTGTGGCGAGCCATGCGTCGATTTCCTTTCCGCGAGCCCGAGTTCCGCAATCGACACCTCGCCGCACGCGCAGGTGTGCTCCTTCTGCTGGCGGCGTCCGCGCTGTTTGGCGTGATGCTTGGGCTGATGCTGGTGTACTCCATTAATCTTCCGCAGATGGCGGAGCTGGAGCAATACCGTCCGAGCACGACGACGGAACTGTACGACGTGCATGGGAAGGTCTTCGGGTCCTTCGCGCTGGAGCGCCGGATTGTGGTGCCGTACTCGGAGTTTCCACCGGTCCTGCGGCAGGCAATTTTCTCGATCGAAGATAAGGATTTCGAGTCCAATGTTGGGCTCAACCTGGTGCGCGTCGTGGGAGCGGCGTACCAGGATCTGCACAGCCACGGCAAGGCCCAGGGAGCGTCGACGATCACGATGCAACTGGCGCGCAATCTCTTTCTGTCCTCTGAGAAGACCTACGGGCGCAAGCTGCAGGAGATCTTCCTGACCCTGCAGATCGAGCGCCGCTTTACCAAGCAGCAGATCTTTACGCTGTATGCGAACCAGATTTATCTGGGGCGCGGGACGTACGGTTTTGAGGCCGGCTCGGAGTACTACTTCAGCAAACATGCGCGCGACCTGACGCTGCCGGAGGCGGCCATGCTGGCGGCGCTGCCGAAGGGGCCGGAGTCGTACTCGCCCGTGCGCTACCCGGACCGCGCGCTGAAGCGCAGAAATCTCGTGCTCCAGGAGATGTTGAACGATCACAAGATCACCGCACAGGAGGCAGAGGACGCTAAGGCTGCTCCGCTGGGCCTGCATCTGGAGTCGCCACCGAACAGCGAGGCGCCGTACTTCGTTGAGGAGGTTCGGCGGCAATTGGAACGGGAGTATGGCGCGGAAGAGGTGCATGGGGCTGGGCTGCGCGTGTACACGACGCTCGATCTCGGGCTTCAGCTGGCGGCCAATAAAGCGGTGCTGGACGGAACCGCTGCTTATGAGAGACGCCACGGGTGGAAGGGCCATCTCGAAAATATTTTAAGCACGGGAGTTGGGTTGGACGGCTACAGACATCCTGACTGGACGCGACCGGTGAAGAATGGGGGGTACTTCCATGCGCTGGTGACCGATGTGGCGCCGTCGCACATGACGGTGAAGATCGGTGTACTGAATGCGACGATGGTTCCCGCGGATTGGAGCTGGACGACACAGGCTAGGGCCACCGACCTGGCCCATGTTGGCGACATCGTGTACGTGAAGGTGGTGAGCGGCGCGGAGACATCGACGCCCCACGTCATTCTGGAGCAGGACAGCGGTGTGCAGGCGTCGCTGATGGCGGTGAATAACACCGATGGCGAGGTGATCGCCATGGTGGGGGGACGCGACTTCGCGCTCTCGCAATTCAACCGCGCGACCCAGGCGCAGCGCCAGGTTGGCTCTTCGTTCAAACCGTATGTGTACACGGCTGCGATGGAGGCGGGAATGAAGCCGCTGGACACGGTGCTCGATGCTCCGACAACGTTCTTCACT
>DATCDL010000192.1:0-5387 GCA_036510715.1 Acidobacteriaceae bacterium | reverse complement strand
GAGGAGCGTGCCCGCGGGGGCGGTGATGGTCTGGCCGTCTACTTTGAAGGTTACGTCTGGCATAAGGTCCTATTTGGTGTTGGTCCGAGGATGGGTCTTCTGTCTCTCGTGCGATTCGATTTCGGCAGCAGCTAGAATCTGTTTGAACAGTTCTCGGTGTGCTGTGATTTCAGATGGAGTTAGACCATGTACGTGGAGGCGTTTTCCATAACGAATACTTTGATCAGTCTTGAAACCCGCAGTTTGAACCGACGGTTCTATAGTCCAATTCCCAACCATAAAGCTGACGAACTTAGGATGGACGCTGACCGCGTTCTTATGGGCTGTTCCCTTTCCAAGCTGGGTTGAGAGCGGGAGAAATCCAGACTTGTGGGTTTCTCCCGGCGTCTTGAATGAGTGACCCGTGGGCGCTACATCAAGGAGAGCCTCTGCGACTGCCCACATCTCCGGCGTTTTTCCGTTCACTTTCACTGATGTGCTCCCGAAAGCTGAGATTCGCTGGTCTTTGTGAACCGTACGAAATGGACGTAACAACGTTTCACTGTTCGCTTCAAACGAACGATTTTCTTGGTGTTCCTTGGCAGCCGCTTGTCAGCGCTCGCTAGTGCTGACAGGTGCTTCTTGATATTCCGTTCCACTGAGCGCATTCTCGTTTCGAGCTTTACTCCAGTCGCGCTGCAACGCGGCAGATCCGGCACGATGGTTCTCCAGCCTCCAGCTTTCAACTCTTCGTGGATGACCATGTAATTCATCTAGTGGGCTCCTGCTAGTTCGGGTTCGCCTACTGGAGTGATCTGGATTAGAGGGTTGGCCACGCGGGCTCCTGCCAGGTAGGCCTCGAACTCGGGGCGGAATTTTTTTACGAACGCTATGGTGGGCATGGCGGCGGCGTCGCCGAGGGGGCAGAAGGTGCGGCCCATCATGTTTTCGGCGAGGTACTGGATGTTGTCGATGTCTTTTTTGGTGCCGCCGCCGGCGTGGAAGCGCGTGAGGGTCTTCTTGATCCAGTCCGTGCCTTCGCGGCAGGGGATGCACCAGCCGCAGGACTCGTGCTGGTAGAAGCGGATGGTGCGGAGGGCGAACTCTACGATGGAGACGGTTTCGTCGAGGACGACGATGCCGCCGGAGCCGAGCATGGTGCCGGCCTTGGCCATCTGGTCGAAGTCGAGGCCTACGTCGATCTCGTCGGCGCGGAGGACGGGGCAGGAGGAGCCTCCGGGGACGACGGCCTTGAGCTGCTTGCCGCCCTTGATGCCGCCGGCGACGTCGTAGATGGCCTTGCGGAGGCTGTAGCCCATGGGGAGTTCGTAGACGCCGGGGCGCTCTACGTGTCCGGAGATGCCGAAGAGGCGGGTGCCGCCGTTGCGCTCGGTGCCGAGCTTGGCGTAGGCCTCGCCGCCCATGAGGAGGATGTGGGGGGCGTTGGCGATGGTCTCGACGTTGTTGATGACGGTGGGGCCGCCGTAGAGGCCGACGACGGCGGGGAAGGGAGGACGGATGCGGGGCACGCCGCGCTTGCCTTCGAGGGATTCCATGAGGGCGGACTCTTCGCCGACCTCGTAGGCTCCGGCGCCGGTCTGGGTGATGATGTCGAAGTCGACGCCTTCGTTGCCGAAGATGTTTTTGCCGAGGAAGCCTTTGGCGTAGGCATCGGCGACGGCCTTGTCCATGATGTTGAGGAGGTAGCGGTACTCTCCTCGCAGATAGATGAAGCCTGACTTGGAGCCGACGGCGAGGCCAGCGATGATGGCTCCCTCGATGATGGCGTGCGGGTCTTCGCGGAAGATGACGTGGTCTTTGCAGGTACCGGGCTCGGACTCGTCGCCATTGACGAGGATGTACTTGGGCTTCTCGGAGACTTTGGGGACGAAGGACCACTTGAGGCCGGTGGGAAAGCCGGCGCCGCCACGACCGCGGAGGCCGGAGGCTTTCATGGTGTTGATGATCCACTCGGGGCCTTCGGCGATGGCCTTTTGGGTGGCCTTGTAGCCATCGAGCTCGATGTACTTGTCGATGTTCGTGGCTCCCTGGCCAAAACGGCGGGAGAGAACCTTCACTTCATCGGGGTGCGAGACGAGAGTTGGCATGCGATGTGTCCTAACGTTAGGAGACTAGTTTACGTGATTTTGTTCGAGGACCATGGCGGGGGTTGGAGCCGAGTGATGTTTTGGTTTGAGTCGGAGGAAAAATTCCTCGAAGGTGTATCGCGAAATATAGGCGATGGCGATGGCGACAGAGGCTTCGACGACAAACTGAACGATGCCGAAGGAGGCAAGACCAAGGTTGGCTGTGAGGCGCGCCGGCCAATGCCTTTGAATGAGTTCGAAGACGAAGAGATGGCACAAATAGAGGCCGTAACTGATGTTGCCAAGAAAGATGAGCGGCCGCGCAATCGTTTTGGATGCGATGCCTGGACGCACATGTGCGAACAGGATCAGGCCGGAGAAACCCAGCAGCCAGGGTTCGAGCGAAATCGACTGCAAGATTCTGAAGAGCAGCCGGTTGGAGGGGGCGGGGAATGAGGTGAGCAGGTTGAACATGACGACGCCGGAGATCAGTAACGGCAGCACCGCCTTGGACATGTGCGGGCGAATCCGGGGGGATCGGGCCGCTAAGGCCATGCAGGAACCAGAGGCGAAGAAGTCCATCACGTCCCAGGTCTTGTAGTAGATATCGTGCAGCTGGGTCGGTCCGTAGAGGAGTCCAAGCCGGAGAAAGGGGGTGAAGAGGATGATGCCAACGGAGAAGAACGCCAGGTGCCGGATCGATAGATTGCGCACGACCAACGGCCAGAAGAGGTAGAACTGCTCTTCTACCGAAAGCGACCAGAGCGGGCCGTACTGGGTATGGACTCCGAAGAGGGTTGGCATGTTGCAGAAGTAGAGCAGGCAGACGATGAGATATCTTCCCGTGATGGAATGCGTGAACATCAGGACGCCGAGCATTGCCAAATACGCTGGCACGATGCGCACGGCACGGCGGGTATAGAAGTTGCGAAAATAATCCGCGTCCGTGCGGCTGTCGATCAGGATGCCGGAGATAAGAAAGCCGGAGAGAACAAAGAAGAGCGGCACACCCATCGTGCACATGGCCAGCCAACCTGACAGCCGGAGTGCGGTCTTGGTTCCGATGATCACAAAGATCATGTGGTGGTCGGCGTAACCATGGTAGAGGAGCACCATCAGGATCGCGAGGCCACGCATGACATCGAGGCCGGGCATGTACCGAAGGCTGGACTTGGAGGAGACCTGTGGAGGGTCTCCGGGTTCGTCGGCCTTGGTGATCGCTGCCGCGGTCGCGCTCATGCTCAGGCCTTCTCGCGGGAGCGGTAGGTCTCGAGGACGGCGTCCATTTTTGCGGGAGTGAGGTCTTCGTGGAAGTCGTAGTTGACCTGTGCTGCGGGGGCCCAGCAGCAGGCTCCGATGCACTCTACTTCTTCTAGCGAGAAGAGGCCGTCGGGGGTGACTCCCTTGTGGTCTATTTCCAGTTTTTGTTTGCAATGCTCCAATAGCTCGAAGCCTCCGCGGAGCATGCAGGAGATGTTGGTGCAGACCTGCACGTTGTACTTACCGGCGGGCTTGGTGCGGAGCATGGAGTAGTAGCTGAGGACGTTGCGGACGTCGAGCTCGAGGAGGTCGAGGCGCTGGGCCAGCTCGGTGACGACGGCGTCCGAGACGAAGCCGATTTCGTCCTGCGCGTAGAGCAGCATGGGAACGAGGGCCGAGCGCTTGAGGGGGTAGATCGTGGCCAGCTTGTCGAAGCGGGCGGCGGTGGCGGGGGTGAAGATGGTGTTGGCGATAGCGCTCATAGGATGATTCCTGATTTTACTGCGCTCGCGGGGAGAGCGGGGAAACGAGGGTGGACCCGGGGGGCCTCCCCCCGGTGACTTTTCGACCTAAAGTCTTGACGACAGGGCCGGTAAGGGGGGACTTGTGGAAGTAGGGGGTCGCAAAGTGCACTCTTAAATGCTAGCCGGAGGGGTGGAGCATGTCGCGGGCGAATTGTTCGGCGGCGATGTCCATCTCTTCGGGGGGTGCGTTGTTGATGCGGACGTTGCCGTCCTCGGTGAGGGTAAAGGGAATGGGGGACTGTCCGCTGTGTTGCAGGTCACTCGGCGTGAAGCGGAGCCAGCGGTCGCTTACGCGGAGGGTGATTTCGTTGGCGCTCACCTCGACTACGGCGTGGTGGGTGCTGTTGAGTCCGTGGGCGGCTGCGTAGCTGCGGAGCAGGGAGGCCCAGGAGGTCCAGAGTTCGGTGTGGAGGCGGTCGTTGATCATGGCCTCCGGTATTGGTGCGGCTTCAAGCAAGAAGCAGATTCCCTTCGGGAATGACAGCAAGAAAAACAACGACAACGGCAACAACGACTATCGGTCGATTGCTCCGAGGACGATGTCGATGGAGCCGATTACTGCTACTACGTCGGCGATTAGTTGGCCTTTGCACATGGTTTCCAGGGCCTGGAGGGTGGCGTAGTCGGGGTTGCGCATGTGGACGCGGTAGGGCTTGGCGGTGCCATCTGAGACGACGTAGTAGTTCATCATGCCGTGCGGGGCTTCTACTGAGCTGGTGACCTCGCCGGCGGGGACCTGGAAGCCTTCGGTGACGATCTTGAAGTGATGGATGAGGGATTCCATCTGGGTCTTCATCTGCTCGCGGTCGGGGAGGATGATCTTGGGGGCGTCGGCGGTGATGCGGCCTTCGGGCAGGCCGTCGAGGGCCTGGAGGCAGATCTTTACGGACTCGCGCATTTCGTCCATGCGGACGATGTAGCGCGCCCAGACGTCGCCGAGGTTGGAGACGGGGACGTTGAAATTGAACTTCTCATAGCTGCTGTAGGGCATGTCGCGGCGGACGTCGAAATCGACACCCGAGGCGCGGAGCGGGGGGCCGGTGACGCCGAGGGCGATGGCGTTTTCGGGGGAGAGGTAGCCGACGCCCTTGAGGCGGCCCATCCAGATGGGGTTGGCGTTGAGGAGGCCTTCGTACTCTTCGATTTTTGAGGGGAAGGTTTTGAGGAAGGAGCGGATGGTCTTGTAGATGTCGAGGGGTGGTTCGAGGGCGAGGCCGCCGACGCGGATGTAGCTGGTCATCATGCGCTGGCCGCTGACGGCTTCGAAGATGCGGAGGATGTCTTCGCGCTCGCGGAAGCAGTAGAGGAAGACGGTGAGGGCGCCGATGTCCATGGCGTGGGTGCCGAGCCATACGAGATGGGACTGGATGCGGGTGAGCTCGTTGAAGAGGACGCGGAGGTACTGGGCGCGCTCGGGGATTTCGAGGTCGAGGAGCTTTTCGACGGCCAGCGCGTAGGCGAGGTTGTTGGTCATGGGACAGAGGTAGTCGATGCGGTCGGTGAGGGGGACGACCTGCTGGTAGAACTTGGCTTCGCA
>DATCDL010000191.1:0-13178 GCA_036510715.1 Acidobacteriaceae bacterium | reverse complement strand
GACGTAGGTTACGCTCGCCGTTCCGCCCGAGACAGTGGGGCTCGTAACCGTGCCCCCCGTCGTTCCCAGGACTGTGAAGGCAACTGTGCCCTCGTTGACCGTGGGGCCTGCGGTAGTTACGGCCGCGGTGAGCGTCACGTTCTGGGCACTCGGACTGTAGACAGCGGTGGCATTAGCCGCGGCGACGGTCGCCGTAACCTGCGAACCGGAGCCACTCAGGTTGATAATCCGCGGGGAGCCCGCGGCGTTATCCGTGATGGTCGCCGTACCGGAAATCGACCCTGTAGACTGCGGCGTGAAGATGATGCTGAGAGCGCAGCCGGCACCGATGGTGTCGCTGACCAGCGAAGACGGGGCGGTGCAGTCCCCCGGGCTTGTGCCTAAGGTGAAGCTGGTGGTGGCGGCGAGGGCGGTCAGGTTCAGATCCGAGCCAGTGGTGCCGATGTTGGTCACGGTCACCGGTTGCGTGCTGGCCGTCTGGTAGGGGACGGAGCCGAAGGCCAACGTCGGCGCACTGGCAAAGTTCAGTTCGTATGCCGAGTCGTCGGTTCCGTCCGTCGTGTAGTAGACATTCCCGGCACTGTCGAGGGCAACGCCGGCCGGATCGGTTATGGCCGGAACGCTCGCACTGGAGGCCAGGGTCACAGCGGCATAGCTTTTGGCCGCGATCAGCTCCGTGATGGTAGCGCCGCCGTTGTCGGCGACGTAGACGTTGCCGGCAGGATCGACCGCGATGGACTCGGGAGTGTTGAAACCGCTGTAGGTGCCGCTCACGATGCCAGTGGCGCTCAGCTCGGTGACCGATGGGTTGATGGGGCCCTGTCCATAGTCGGCGACCCAGAGATTGCCGCTGGTGTCCACTGCGACATCAAAGGGCTTGCCAAACGAGGGGCTCAGGGTTATGACGTTGGAGTAGCCGCTGGCCCAGGTGAGTTCTTCCAGTTTATTCGTGCTGTTCGCATCGGCGACGTAGAGGTTGCCATTGCCATCGAAGGCCACGCCAAGCGGCCCGCTAAAAGTAAACGCGGGCGCCAGATGTTGGACGGTGGTGTAGCCCGGCGCGAGGATTTCGTCGACACTGGGCGAGCCGGATCCGGCTTCGGTCACGAATAGATTTCCGGCACCATCGATCTCAATACCGTACGGCGTGTTGAGCCCGGTGACTATGTGATTGGCAACGGTTCCTCCAGCTGTAATTTCGAAGATCTCGCCTGAGTTTGAATCGGCAATGAAGATATTGCCGCTTCCATCGACAGCGATCTTCTCGGGCTGGTGGCCCGAGCCGAGGCCGGTAAACGCGGTCGTCAATGCGCCCGGATTAAGCACAAGCTGAGGACCCGTACCGGTGCCGAAGAGAGGCGCCGTCGCCAGCACGTTGTTGGAGGTATCCTGCAGTTCCACGGCGCCAAAGCGGAGGCCTGGGACCCTCGGAGCGAAGTTCACAGGCACGGTGCATTGCGTATTTCCGTTGTTGGGGGTGCAAGTCCAACCTCCGGAGCCGCCAACGATGAAATCAGAGCCGGTGGTGGCTCCCTGGGTGACGACAACGGGCGCCCCAAAGTTCGTGGTCGTGCCGATAATGGTGAACGTGAGCGTTTGAGGTGTTGTCGAAGTGGAACCCACCGCGACGCTGCCGAAATTGGCGGGTTGAAGGGCGATCTGTTTGATTGCATTGTTGCCGTTATCGGAAACGAAGATGTTGCCGGTTGTGGAATCGACGTAGACAGACGTGGGGTCGCTCAGTCCAGTGCCCCAGCTCAGAACAACGTTTGCGAAGGTGCTGGTGGCGGCATTCCAGCCTGCCAGCTCGCCTACTAGATTGGTTGAGAACTCAGAGACCCAGATATTGCCGTTCGCGTCGAGGGCGAGATCACCTGGACCCTGGATACCAGGGCTCACGGTGTTTGGGATTCCGGTATAGGGCGCGGGGAACTCCTTCACCTGGCCCGCGTTGCCGTCAATGACAAAGAGGTCTGCACTGGAGTCAACCACGATGCCACGAGGTTGCTGGACGCCGTTTGAGGCGCCAGCGACGTAGGTGTAAGCTGCCGTGAGGGTCGGCGTCAGTGTCGCCCCATTCGCAATTTCAGTGATAGTTTGGGCGGCGTTGTCGGTTACATAGACGTTCCCCAAGGTGTCAGCGGTTATGCCCCACGGGCTTTCCCAGGTGCCGGCCCCGACAGAGACGGGAGGCTGGGACGTCCCGGAGCTATAGACGTACACCTGGCCAGCCAGGGTGGGATAGTCACCGAAAGCGGCGACCCATAGGTTGCCGTTGTGGTCGATGGCGACGCCCCTTAGGCAGGGATCGGGTTCAGTGATCGTGGCCGGGCATGGGAACCCGCTGACCGGGCCCGGCAGAGGCTGGGAGACGCTGTAGGTGCCGGTGCCGGCGGTGTACGTCATTTCATACACGGTCGCAGTGTTCGCCGCAAAGTTGTTGTCGGCGACAAAGATGTCGCCACTGGAATCTGTGGTGACGCCCATTGGTCCTGCGAACGCCGAGCTAATCGTGCTCGTGCTGCCGCCGTTGTAAACCGCAGTCTGCGCCTGGACCGCGGCGGTCATGCCGCACAAAAGAACGAGCAGAGCCAGAACGGCCATCGCCCATTGGCTGGGTTCCTGATCGAAAGAACGACGGCGACTTCCAGAGGATCTGGCGTGCTGGCCTCCAAGAATGATGTTCATGGACAACTTCTCCTATGGGCGAAGGCCGTGTTTTGAACCAGGCAACATGACCAGTCGACACGGGTCAAGCTGCTGCCCGATCGACGGTCAGTCAAGAAAAAACCAACTGCAATTTACCGGGGTTATGGGGAAATTCTACCGGTCCTGTCTGTGAATGCAATACCTTGAGCCAAAATTGAAGACTCTCGAATCACCCTCGTGGCCCCTTTCGGCACCTTCAGAGGCGGTGTCGCCGAAGTAGCAGTGGCGATCCAGTGCCATCCGTACCAAGCCGTCCAGAGGCCCAGGCATGCGGAACACGCCTGTGCCCGCACGTAGTTCACGCGGCAGCGAAATCACTTAGCATCAGGCGGCCGCTCCGAACGTCTTCCGATAGCGGCACCAACGGGACGAGGCGTGGACTACCGTGGGTTTCGTTGTGCTGCCTCGCCGGTAATCATCTCGGAGTCACTGCGGACGAGGGAAAAGAGTGAATCCCTACGGCCGGTTCGCGAGCGATGTTGCAGAAGGGGCCAGCCTTTCCGCTGAAGGCCCGTTCCGTGGCACGCGTGCGAATCGAGCCCGCGCGAAGCGGACTCCTTCGCCCTGGGCCGCTTTAATTCCCTGCCTCGGCCGTGCTCAGGAAAAAACTTCCGCAGTACACAAACTAGTCCCATTGCGATCCCTCTCGGCAAGGATTGCATCCTCTTCCTTCACGGGCCATCCGATAGCCAGATCAGGGTCATTCCAGAGAATGGTTCTTTCTGCTTCAGAGCAGTAATAATCGGTCACTTTGAAGGCAAAACCAACGCCCGCAGAGAGCGCCAACAAACCGTTACCGAAACCCACCGGAATGTAGAGCACCTGGGACTTCTCCGCTGTGAGTTCGACGGCAACGTGGTGGCCGAAGGTTCGAGAACTGCGGCGAAGATCCACAGCAACGTCGAATGCAGCCCCGTGCGTGACCCTCACCAGTTTTGCCTGCGGCTGAAAGACCTGGTAATGAAACGCGCGCACTACGTTCTTCACCGACCAGGAGTAGTTGTCCTGGACCCAGGTTGTGGGTAGGCCAGCCTCAGAAAAAACTCTCTGATTCCACGTTTCGCAGAATGCGCCTCGATTATCGCGGTAAAGGTCAAGCGTCACCAGGATCACCCCAGGCAATGACGTTTCTGTGAATTTCATCCGTCAAATTCCTCGGCACCAATCGGCATTCCCGGCGCAATCCCCGCGTCCTCAGCGGCTACCAGATCAACGGTTTGCAATAAGCAGAAAAGGCTCTAAAACCGGTGTTTCTCACCAGCGCTCGGTCTATGACCTTGCTGAATGAACAGTGCCAGCCAATGCGCGCTGCTCTCTACCACTGTGGCGGAATCAATTCTTTGAGGCCAGCTTCATCCATGGGCTGTAAGGGCTTAAAAGTAGTTTTCACCTGGTAAGGTCCTGGCTCTGCCTTTTGGATTGCCAAGCCCAGTTCCGTGAGATGTAAACAGAAATCGGCCGGTATCCGAGGGGGGCGTAGCTGCTGAATCGCCAGCGCCAGATCTGCAATTCCTCTTCCATAATCCATGTGGTATCGGGCATAGCGCTTTTTCAGACTTGCTTTCCTGACCGGCGGATAGACCTTGTGATTCCCCACCATGTTCGATATGACGGGATGCTCCTTGGTGATTGCATACCTCTCCGACCGATATCTCATGGAGGAAAACCTATCGACATATACCGGCGCTGAATAGTTCCAGACCTCGTTCACTGTAATGACTCCGGTATCACCAGTGATCTTCAGCACATGGTTAAATGGCGCGACCAGGCTGCACGTCAATCGCGCGACCACACCCGATTCAAAGGTGATGCAGGCAACCGAGAAGTCGGGAGTCGTGATCTTCAGGTGCTCTTCGGTGGAAATCCGCCTGTCGGGCCACAGAACTGCCGAAAAAGGCGTAATCGTCGTAGCCGGTCCGAAGAAGGCAGTGAGGAGGCTCAGATAATATGCGGAATGTTCTACTGTAACGCCGATCTTGAACTCTTCGCGGTAATCGTAAGGAGCGCCTGATTCCGATTTCCACAGGTGAGGCTCCGCCATGTGGAATGGACCGTCGTCCAGTTCAGCAAGGACGAGGCGAACCTCCCCAATTTCCTTATTGCGCAGCGCCTTCCACAGGGTTTGGGCGGTTTCACCCAGCAAGTTACAGGGGGCAGCTGAAAAATAAACGTCGTTGGCCTCGGCCAGTTGTACCAGTTCCTTCGCCTGGGCAAAGTCCGTCGCAAGAGGCTTTTCGGTGAACAGATGCTTTCCGGCATTCAGACATGCTTTGGATGTTTCGTAATGGCTGCTGGAATTTGTCAAGTTTAAAACCATCTGGATGCTGCCATCGGCCAACATATCCTCCAAAGTGGGATACAGTTTCACCGAGTGGAGATTACAGAACTTCGAAGCACGCTCAGGATCCCGGTCGGTCGCGCCGACTACCTTCAGAAATGGGTGCCATTTCAGACAAAACAAATAGTGATCAGCGGTAAACCCGCAACCTATAATTCCGATTTGCATGCGTTCTCCCTTTGACATCCGGCGCGATCAAGCCTTCGTGGCCGTTTTTTCATAGTCTTCAGGAATGCTCCGACGAGGGATGCGCAGGATGCGAACATACTTGGTTTTGCGGAGCGTTCGGCTCCAATGTTAGCACCTCAATCGGTCTTCGACCGGCGATCCACGTGACGGCCCTCTGGATCACGGCAAGAAGAACTATCCACCAGTTGGTGAATAGGAGTTTTAGCCCGTGAAGAAATTGCCCGCTACGCATCCCCTCTTTGCCCCAATAGAAGATCAGGCCCCCAAACCACACCGCCCTCTTCGTCCTTACCGCGCGGCCACCAGGATACGCACCTTGTCTCGCCTTTGCCAGCAGCACATGTATCCCTTCGATAAATGGCGCGATCTGGCGCACCGCATTCGTTGAATGCATCCGGTACAGCACCGTCACGGGCGCGAGCACAATGTTTGTTCTGCCCGCAACGCCCAGCTTATTCAGGAGATCCTGAATGTCCTGGTAAAAAATGTCTTCAGACCATCCGCCGACATCCCGGAATGCCGCACGTTCAACAACCAGCGAACTGGTGTTGTAGACCCATGGCCTGTCCTTATGCAAAAAAGTTGCATATTCGACGAATCGAATCTCGGGTTGAGGGCCGGCGGCGATCGTTGGGAGATCGCCATTGAAGAGGGAAGATCGACCCAGAATGAGCGTCGGACCGCGCTCCTCAATTATCCGGCTATAAACTGTGAGGGTCCACGGCATTAAAGCGTCATCTCCGTCGAGAAAGACCAGATACTTCCCTTTTGCAACAGACGCGCCACGGTTGCGCGCCGCCGCGGCGCCGCGATTCACAGGAAACCTCTCGAAGATGATCGACTGGCCAAACGACTTGAGCACCTCGGCGCTTTCGTCCCTGGAAGCGTCATCTACAACGACGATTTCCCTGCTGGGCTGCTGCTGGAGCAGCGCCGATTCCACGGCTTCCCGTATGAACTTCTCGTGGTTGTAACACGCAATTACAATGCTGAAAAGTGGCTCTGACACTTCACGATCCTTCCCCTCTAAGTTGGCAAGGAGATCCCAGGCGTTGCGGGATGCCAGCTTGGGTTTGTATTTCTGTAGCCGTACGGAGAGTGGTAGAAAGAATAGTCAGTCCTGCATCGCTAACTGCGCGGGGAGCTGGTGCTCGCGTCGCAGACCCCGAAGGTCTTTGAGCTTCAACCACTGTTTTTCGTAAAGATGCCAGCTCAAAAAGGCGATGATGATCGACACGGCAAAGGCGACGCCGTCGACGGCCAGAACGGACAGCAGTTCGCTGTGCAGTTTTCCGACCAGATGGGCGCAGTTCAGTCCTGCCTTTGCAAATATCACGATGACGGGGAGGTGGCAGATGTAGAGGCAATAGCTGTATTTTCCAAAGAACCGCAGAAACGACGAGGCCAGGAGACGATGCCCCAGGTTTTCCAGGTGTGAGTCAACCGCGAGCCCTATGCACGCCGCGAAGAAAATTCCCGCCAGAGTGAGTTCGAACGTGTTCATGAAAAAAGTGGGGGTATCGCCTGGGCCGACAGTGCAACGCGGGTTGAGAATCCGCGCCAGGATGATGGCACCAAGTGCAGGCAGCGCCAGGCGTCGCGCCCACTTCAGGAGTAACTTCCAGTCACCCGGATCGCGGGCGGCCAAAGCCACGGTGGCTCCCATCGCGAGGGAGTCAGCACGGCAGATCGTCCAAGTATAGGCAGCGAACGGAAAATGAAGCCAGTACAGGAGGACTCGCAGCGTCAGCGCCACCGCCATGAGGGTGACGCAGACACCCATCAGCCGCCGTCGCGTTAACTTCAGGACCAGGAACGGCCATATCAGGTAGAACTGTTCTTCAACGGACAGGGACCAGAAATGCTGGAGCGGGTGGGCGACTGCGTTCCATCCTTTGAACCCCTCGTACCAGTTGAGGAGATAGGCCCACGCGAACAGCTTCACAGTCGTCCCGCTCTGCATGTCTGCCAGCGCGGGGCGATAAATGTGCGCCATGACGAATGGGCCGAGGAGAAAGAAGATGGTCAGAGCGGCATAGTATAGCGGAAAGATGCGAACCGTTCTCCGGCCATAGAAGATGCGGAAATAGTGCGGAGATTCTCGCGTGCCGCAGAGGATTCCGGTAATCAGAAATCCGGAGAGGACAAAAAACAAGTCGACGCCAATCCAGCCCATCCCCGCCACATTGCCGTAGACGTGCTCCCAGGGCAGAGCGCCACCCGAACTGGAGGATGTAGTCGAGGATGCCGCGCTACCCGCAATTCCAACGACCCAAAAATGGTAGGTCATGACGAGAAGGACGGCGATGCCTCGGATTCCGTCGAGGACAGGTATCCGATCACCACAGGGCGCGGGCCTTTTCGAATCAGCGACCGCAGCCACCTCTGGTAAGCCCGAGGAAATCGACAAGGCAGAATCAGACATTCTGATCAAATCTCAAGTGCAGAATTGGGGCTCGATTGCGGGTCTCTGCTTCGGGTCTCTTACAACCAGTACCGGCTTATGCCATGACCCTGGCGATCGGTCCGAACATGGAGCGGGCGAAGGGAGTCGAACCCTTACCTGAGACCTGGAGGGCCCCTATTCTTCCAGTTAAACTACACCCGCATGATGGTTTTACCCAGCCCACCCGGCTCTCAGCAATCCCCCATTCGTTCATCCGTATGATTTCTTTCGGGAGTTACGTTTTGTGCATCCCCTTCGGGATTCACGCTGCAGCGTCCTCGCATCTCTGGAGACTGGCTGGGTAGTTGCATTGTCCGAACCCGCCGGTCTCCGTAGTGAAAAGGTGATTCGAAGACGTGCGGGAAGCTTTTGCTCAGTCTCAGGCCAGCGTCAGCAGAGTGATCTCCGGCGAACAGTTCAGGCGGAACGGAACGCCGATGGTGCCGATGCCGCGATTCACGTAGAGTTGTGTGGGACCGCAGCGGAACCAGCCCTGGACATAGTGTTTGCCATAGGCAGGAAGAAAGGCGGGCGGCAAAAAGGGGATGCAAACCTGCCCGCCGTGCGTATGTCCCGCAAGCATCAGGTCGGGGCCGTGTTTGGCGATCTCGGGCAGAATATCGGGCTCGTGCGCGAGAACGATCATCGCTTCCTTGTCGCGGACAGCGCTATCTGGAATGGCACGGTCCGGATCCGCATCTCTCGCGCACGCGCTGCCCAGACCTACCAGCCACAGGCGCTGACCATTCCTCTCAAGTGGCACGGCGCTGTTTCTCAGAACGGGCAAACCCTGGCTGACCAGATCGCCATAGACATATCGGCCGCCGACCATCATGTCGTGGTTGCCGAGCGTGGCATAGCGTAACTGGCACCGGATGCCGCTGAGGATTGAGACACATTCCGGCAGGTGGCGGAGGGCGAATCTCTTGTGCGCGTCCTGGCTGGGCCAACGCACCGGCCCGTAGGTGACGAAATCCCCGGTAAGCACGACCAGATCCGGATTGAGGGCGTTGACGTGTTCGACTACATGCCGGAGAAAGAAGCTTTCCGTCCATTCGAGATAATGGATGTCAGAGATTTGAGCGATCCGCATGCCGCGGAAGGCCTCTGGCAGGCGCGGAAGGTTGACCGTATGCCTTTCGACTGTCAGTTTGTGACGCGCGATTTCGCCCGAATAGAGTGCAAGCCCCCCCAGGGAGGTTGCGGCAAGTGCGAGGAACGACCGGCGCGTGAACCGGTGCGGGGGTCGAGGCGATGAAGGCCCTCCTCCGCTCTGGATCTCCGGGACTATTTCGACAGACACTGGCGGCTGCACCTGCATATTAGACGGGCTGAACAACGCAGGGACAGGAGACTTCTACCTCCCGGTGAGTGCTCCCTGTCGGACGTACCAAAAGAACTCCCCGCGCCAATCAGAGGTACGTGTATATCTGGTCTCCCAACCACGACGTCATGCCCAGCGGCAGCTGACTCCAGATCTTCCTCGCGAGAATAAGCGCATACCCTCCTGTTTTGTCCGATGAATGTTCAGCGTCCACGAAGTCCGGGAAGTAATACCGGTAAAGACGCACCGGCTCCGCGCCCCATTTAGTCTTGAACCTCGCCAGGTCGTCGTTGCCCTCCGGCACTTCGCCAAGGTCCACGAACCTGTACCCGGCCATGCTGGCATCATTGATGGCCTGCCCCATGATGATGTCGTTGGGGCGAAGAGCGAAGTCGGAGGCTTGCGACGCGCCGAACGCATAGGTCACGGTCGAACCAAACGCAAAAAACAAATGACCGCCGATGATACGAGAACCGGTCGCCGTTTGCTGCTCGGCCAGCAACAACCGCATCATCTCCGTCGATCGCATCAGTTCCCAGATCGCCAGAAAGAACCTGTAGGGCCTGGCAGGGACAACGTTCCGGCGCATTGTCTCGAGATAGATCCGATACCAGATACGCAGGTCGGCCTCTGTCTCCGCCGGACGCGTACGCACACGGCTGGCGATAGCTTTGTTGATCGACCGTTTGATGCTGGAGCGATTCTGACTGCCGGGAATCCGATACGGCTGGCCGGGTTTTCCGGCGAGGGGCACGATGTAGCTCTGGCGCCACGCCTTTCTCACGATTTCCTCGATGCCGCGGTTCAGCTCTTCTGCCTGCGCCTTGATCTGCAGACGAATAGAGTGGGCGGAGGCCCGGCGCAGAGCTTCGCGCACCAGCGCAGACAGGGCCGCGCGATCGGCGGCGAGGGGTCCTGCCAGGGGCGTACGCGGCAGCGAGGAGAGGCGGGGACCGGTGAGTGGACCGCGGCTGAGAGGAAGACCGCGCGTGTATATCAGCGGAAAAACGCCCCGCAACGTTCCATCCGGATCCTGGCAGGCCAGAAAGAGCGATCGCTGGGGATATTCGGTCTCGAGGACCTTCAGCCAGGCAGGATGGTGATAGATCGTGGCGTCCGAATGACCCAGAACAAAGGCCTCCCAGCGTGGGTCCTTCCAGGGATCGACTTCCACGATCATGGTGTCCGGAGACGGCAATTCGATGGACGACGTGATTTGCACGGTATGATTGAACATCATTCTTGCTGCTGACGTTTGGGCCATGGAAGCGGAGCTCACCCTTCGACGATCGAAGCGATTCCCCGCTTCAGGCCAGAATTATCAAACCTCTGGGTGGAGAGGTTGTCGATGAGATCGAAGTACTCCTGCTTGGTCCGACCCCAGCCATGGAGTTCCACATATTCCAGGCCGCGCCGTATGAGAGATTCCCGCAGCGCCGGATTCCGGGCCACTTCATACATCGCCTCAGCCATGGCCGCGCTGTCGCCCGAGGGAAAGAAACGGACCGTCTCCTCATCGAAATAATGACTGTCGATCCTGGTCCGCGACACCACGACCGGAATGCCCTGGGACATGAATTCCATAATCTTGGTGCTGTAAGCCTCATTGCCGAACGAATCCGCGCGCTTGGGCACCACGCCGAGATCCGCATTGGCAATGATTTCCGGAATGTCATCGAGCGACGCAATTCCGCAGAACTTCACAGCGTGCTCGAGTCCGAGGTCACGCACAATGTCTTTCAGACTATTGGTGAGCTTCTCATCCTGCGCGCCGAACAAATGGAACTCGGCGTTGGGCATCTTCTTCCTGAATTCGGCGAAGGCTTTAATGCCGATATCGAGGCCCTGATGCCACTGGAAAGTACCGGGGAAAATCACGATAAAACGGCCATCCTGACGAGTGCGCTGTCGCTGGGAAAAGACATTGGGATCGGGAAGGTTGAGGACAACCGAGCACTGGGCCGCTGGGACGGACCGGGCCACGATCTTCTCGACCCAGATGTGATTGGAGATAATAACGTGGTCGACGAAACGGCAGCACAACTTCTCCATAAAACGCAGGCCCGCTACATAGAACCGCTTCAACCCGGTCTTGAATTTGTTGGCGAAGAGTTCAGGAACGATGTCGTGAATGTCGAGGATCAGGCGCGCCCCGGTCATTTTCGGGTACCAGGCCGCGAAGACCAGGAAATCCGGCATGTTATGGATGTGCACCACGTCGTAGCGATTGAGTGCGTGCAGCCGGGTGAGAAGGGCGGATGATCGAAACAGGAAGCGCAGCAGCCGGTAGGCATAGCTCCAGGGTCCCGACTCGTCATGCTCGCGGCGCTGAATGTGATAGATGGTGACTCCGTTCAGCGTGCTAACTTCCTTTCCGTTACTCAGCGGCCCCTCCAGGGCAATCACGTCCACCATGTCGCCGCGCCCGGCCAGTGCTTCGGCATAGCGGCGGATGCGGCCGTCGGTTTCATATCCTGAGTAGGCCACCATGCAGATGCGACGGCGGGTGTTGCGGGAGGCGGCTGGCAGTTTCTCGCAATAATAGCGGGAGACCTCGCGGGGCAGGGCATGCCAGCACTGGTCGCTATAGTTGTCACGCACGTAGCACAGGAACTCCTCGTATCGAGCGACGGGATACTCATCCCGTTGCGGCGAACCGTCCATGCACATGTAATCAGGATGCGTATTCAACAGGGCCATCCCTCCCCGTTCCACAAGCCAGTCCAGTTTCTTCTTCCAGATGTCGATGTTCCGTTCTCCGAGAACCTTAAAAAGGTTGAAATCCTGGACGAGCGTGTAGGGCAACTCGACGAAACCCTCGGTTCCGGGAGCCTGTACCCAGAACGGAAAGATGGTGCGCATGCCATCGGATTCCGGCTCGAACGGATCGACGTCGAAGGTGGAGCAGTCATACTCGCAACCAAGCTCATGCATCCACCCCAGACGGTGCTGCATGAGCGGCGAACGGAAGCCCACGGCACCCCACTGGTGCAGGAATTCCCTAATCCGCGCGGCACTGGCCGCGAATTGCTTCGGCGACCGGTACAACTTGCCGTCGTGCTTCAGCCCATGGACGCCGGCCTCAAACCCCGCGCGTTCGAGCAGCTCCAGAATCGCCGGCGTGACCCGGTATTCGCCTTCCGGAACGAAATTGAAGCAGGCGCGGAAACCATACTTCTGCGTCAGTTCCACCAGGCGTGGAACGCGGTCATAGCCCTTTCTTCCTTCCACATCGTGGGTCAGAACCAGGCTGAATCGTTTGCCACCCGCCCAGCGTGGCCAGCGCGGAGGAGTCGCGTCTCCTCTAGGGTCGATGGGCCATGTCGCGACAAATTCCCGGCGCCGGCGCTCGGCACGCAGCGATCGCAACGACACACGAAGACGCCAGGGCAGAATCGGTTTCACTTGATAGTACAATTTAGAGAGCATAAGGGCCTTAGACCGATAGTAGATGAATTGATGGTTATTTTTCGGGACATTCCAGCTTCAGCCCACGTGCCGGTAGAGAACATTCCCCACAAGTTGCAGGACGCGATCCGGACTGGCTGAAACCAACCGATTCGCCAAATGCTTTTGCCACACCGGTCTCGTTCGCGACCCTTCGGCGGGATATTTCCAGTACGTCAGTGGGGTGGGGACGCTTCCCCAGTGCTCCTTAAAAACGCTCAGACCCGGATCGTCGAGATCGGAGCGTCCCATATCCAGTTCGTTCTGGCCATGGGCCTTCGCTTCCTGGATGGTTTGCCAGAACAACATAGGTGTACCCCCATACTTATTCGCGGAGGCGTCGCTGCAGCCATACTTATAGAACATGGTTTGGCGATGCGAAAGAGTGAAAATACTGGCCACCGCGGCGCCGTCCTTGCGGACGAGCCGAAACTTCAGGTTCGGACCGAACGCGGCAATCAGCGCGCGGAACCACCGCAGCGGCTGGGGTGGAAGCCCATGCCGTCTGCGCGTCATCGTCATCAGACGATAGAAATCCAGAAGCTGCGCCTCGGAGCTCCCTTCCTCGTATGCGAGGCGCTCACGCTCGGCACGGCGAATCTTCCGCTGGATGCAGTCTTTGTGAAAACTGCGAAACAACTGGTCGGCCGGCGCGGTCAGGTCCAGCCGGTGCAGAACAGCGCCGCCTTTGGGCAGGAAACCATGGACCTCCTCACCCTGGCCCG
>DATCDL010000190.1:0-2750 GCA_036510715.1 Acidobacteriaceae bacterium | reverse complement strand
AGAACGAGGTGATACTTGAAACGTATCACCCGATACATAATATGTATTGGACGCGAGCGTAGCGCTGGCCCAATCATCACGGCATATTCCCGACTGAGACCAGTCGATGGAGGTGCCGATGTCCCGTAGATACCGTGTGGTTATCCCAAGCAGCACAGCCCACCTTGCCAAGCGATTGGCGCAACCCTTCTCCAAACGAAACCTGCTCTGCGCAGCGCGCGCGATAGCGCCAGCTCTGTTTGCTCTCGCGCTCTCAGGCGTAGCTCACGCCCAAGGAACGATGGACTTTTCCGGGGCACAAACCTTAATGGGCACGTTCAAAACTTTCGCGATTTATGCGGGTGCGATTATCTGTTTCGGTGGTCTGATCTTCGCCGGAATTCGCATGATGTCGGGGCGTTTTCAAGACGCCATCCCAGGACTCTTCGGTGCGCTGTTCGGTGCCGGAGTGCTTGGTTGGGGGGCTGGCTGGATTGGCTCACTGACCGGGCAGTCGATGTAGGAGTACATCGACATGGCCAGGCGAGGAGAGCCGTTACCAATCAATCAAGCGCTGAATCGTCCGAGAGCCAAGCTCGGTCTCGACCTCACAGCATGGATGGCGATCGTATTCGTCACGGTAACGGTTTTCCTCGTTGGGCTTCGATTGCTGGCAATCGTCAGCTTTCCGATGATGGCGGGCGGGGCATGGTTGATCGTCCGTAAACACCCAAAGATGTTCCAGCTCTGGGGCCTAAGCCTCAACCAGAAGAGTTACTATGACCCGCGCAAATACTGAGCAATACAGACATACACCATGGTTCGCGAAGGCCGGAGCGGCTTGCAGCATCGTGCCGATCTCGCGATTCGTTGGGCCGAACGTCTTTGCGCTCAAAGGCGGCGGCTACGGATGCCTGTTCTCGTTGATCGGGATTGATGAAGAGGGTGTCACCGACCTGGAGCTTGATGCACGGATGCGGGCCATCGAAGGTTCGCTACGTGGACTGCCAGAAGGATCGTGTCTGTATCAGTACACGCGGGTGATGTCCGGCTTCGATCTTCCCCGGCAGTCAAGGTACGCGAATGAAGTCACGGAGACGTTCGCTTCTGACAGGCTTGCCCATCTCAATAGGACGGCAGCGTTTCGCAGGATCGACCTTCATTGGTGCCTGACGCTGGAGCCGTCGAAGGTCAAAGCGTTCGAGAAGAAGCCACGGGGAGACGCCATCGACACCTCGCGGATGCTGGCCGATCTTGGAAAGACCGCGACGATTCTAGCGTCGCATCTCGGCAACACGCTTGGTCTGAAGCTACTCGGTAAGGCCGAAGCCTTCCAGTTCTTCAGCCATTTGTTCAATCTGGAGGAATGGTCCAGCCGCGATGAGCTGCGCAGCGACACCGGCGTGGACCGGCAGATCGTCAAGAGTCCGGTCTCATGGCACAGCGATCATGTACAGGTCGGCAAACGTTACGTGCAGATGTTTTCGCTGAAGACGACGCCGGAGGCATCACGTCCCTGTCTTTTCTCCGGTCTGCTCGCGCTCGATTGCGATAGTGTGCTGTGCTCGACCTGGCGTGTGAAGTCCGCCTCCGCGGCTCGAAGCGAGATCGACGCCCAGGAAAAGTTCATCTCGTTCTTCAAGGTCGGCGTGCTGACGCGCGTGATGAGCGGACGCGATACGGCCTCGCTTGAAACCGGAGCTGGCGCGAAGGCGGCGAACAGTAATGTGGATGACCTGAGCGAGGTCATCCGTGCTCTCGACAAAAAGGCGCAGGGTGAATACTCCCTGCGATTGCTGCTGGCAGGCCGCAGTCGGGAGCAGCTACGCGACATCGTTCCTGCTGTACATCGGATCTTTGTTGATGCACGGGCCCAGGTGATGGAAGAGACGCTGGGCAATCTGTCTGGATTCTATGCGATGTTCCCCGGCAATCACCGGTTCAACGTCTTCCCACTGTGGCTGGCTGAGGACCACCATGCCCGGCTCTCCTCTGTGTTCGCTCCGCATATAGGACACCCGAACTCAGAAGACCTTGATGCCGAGTACCTCAATATCTTCGAGACGCGTACACGGACGCCGTTCTTCCAGGACGTATATGTGGACGGCGTGCGGGTCATGCTCATCCTCGGGCCTACGGGGACCGGCAAGTCGGTGCATGGGAATCAGATCATCGCGCTGGAGCAGAAATACGGTGGATTTACCTTCATCTTCGACATCGGCGGCAGCTACGAAAGTGTGGTCGAGTTGTATGGCGGCCGCGTGGACAGGGTAGGTAAAGATGGTCCGCGCGTCAATCCGTTCGCGCTGGAGCCTACTGAGAGCAACATCAAGTTCTTGTACTCATTCGTCAAGCTTTTGCTGTCGAACGGTGGCGCGGAGCTGGAGCCGGAAGACGACGATGTGATTCATAAGGCCGTACAGGATATGTACCTGCTTGATCCTGAGAACCGCCGTCTGTCGAATCTGTTTTTGCCGAAAAAGCTCGACCGGTATCTGTCGAAGTGGGTCGGCAAGGGTATCTACAGCGCCGTCTTCGACAACGTCGAAGACAGCCTCTCGCTGTCGCGTCTCCAATGCTTCGACTTCCAGGGAGTGAACAACGAACAGTATGCCGACCTGATCGAGCCATTGATGGTGTGGCTGCTGCGCCGGATCAACGACGTGCTCTATAACCCTGCGAATCTTGGCGTTCCCAAGCACATCCTGATCGAAGAGATCTTCTCTTCCATGAAGAACAAGCAGTTACTCGACGGTGCCCTGGCTTCGATC
>DATCDL010000189.1:0-16825 GCA_036510715.1 Acidobacteriaceae bacterium | reverse complement strand
TCCTGTACGTCAAGACGCTCCGGCGGCTGTATCTGCCGGATGCCGTTCCGCTTCCAACTGTCATCATCGCGTGGGAGACGGTCTGGGAATCCGTGGCCTGTCGACACCCAGCAGCAGAGCAGGGATCGAGCGGAACAGCTGTTGAGCCTCCACATCCAGGTGCGCTCCAGATCCTGGAGGACTGATGCTCGCGCTAAATCATTTAAAACGCGACAAACAAGCTCAGGAACGGGACGCCCCAAAACGGGACGCTCGCGAGTGATTCCATATTGGGACAAGAGATTGTTCACTCAGCTGAGGAGTTGGTTGTCTTGCGACGTCGGGTGGTGGATCGTTATGGGACACCGCAGAAACGTGCGGTGAGATGCAGCCGATGAGAGCTAGATTACTCTTGCAATCAAAGGTCACTTAAACGCTTTATGTGACACGATGTGTCCCACAGGATCCACGCAGAGCAATGGGGAATCATACGATCAACTCAGCGAACCAAGACCTCCCACGACCTGACAACAGAGTCAGGACACCGAGTAATTCAGCTAGACAATCCCTTCTGCTTGTCGAAGAGGATGTCTCATTAGCCAGTTTCCTCAGGCAGGAGTTGCAGACGGAGTCTCGCAGCGTGGAGGTGGTTCATGATGGGGAAGCGGCATGGAACGCGCTGCAGGCCGAACGGCGATATGATCTGCTGATCCTCGATCTCAATCTTCCAAAGCTTGACGGCATGACACTGTTACAGCGCGTGCGGCCAACCAGGCTGCGCATGCCGATCATGGTGTTGACCGCGCGAAGCAGCATCGAGGATAAGGTGCTGGCGTTCCAAAGCGGAGCCGACGATTTCCTCGCTAAGCCCTTTTCATTTGCAGAGCTTCTGGCTCGGGTAGGAGCGCTCCTGCGGCGTCATTCGGGTGTGATTCCAAATACAACCGAGGTGGGGGATTTGACGCTCCACCGGGAAGAGCGACGGGTTGAACGCAATGGACGCCGGATCGATTTGACGCCGCGTGAATACTCGATTGTCGAATATATGTTGCGTCATGTTGGGCACCCAGTTTCGCGCGCGACCCTGTGTGAAGAAGTGTGGAATATGCCGCATAGTTCCTCGACGAATATCGTCGACGTCTACATGAAGTATGTGCGCGATAAGGTAGACGGGCCAGGGGAGCGCAAGTTGACTCACACGATTCGCGGGTTCGGGTACGAATTCCGTGATGCGTAATGCATCCAGTTGTTCAGCATGACACTTAGCTCACTAACGAACTTCTAACATCAACCAAGCAGGCCATAATCCAATGGGAATGTCCGTCACCCAATTCGACCGTCACGAAGACAGAGTTCCTATCAATGTGTTCGTGGTTAGTTCAAACCTTAAGCTTCGAGAGATCCTTCGCGGGAAACTCGGCTCTCCGCGTTGGAATGTGATGGAAGCAGGAAGCGGTGCGGGAGCGTTGGAATTGCTGCGCAACCATGGGGTCGACGATGGAGTCTTGCTGCTGGACCCCATTCTGCCCGATCTTGAGCACGGAGAGTTTCACGGAATGGTCAAGAGCCGGTATCCAAACACTCAAGTGGTCACGTTGAATTCGCATACAGGGCAATTGTTGATCGGCAGCACTTCGCCTACGCCGGTGTCGAAATGGCTCATGGACGTGGTGAATATGAGAGAGGCTATCCTACCCGGCTCGTTTGCTTCTGTGGACGTTGCGAATCCTCGCAGCATCGCGACGGAGAAAAACAATCTGCGCGGCATGATTGGCGATTCGGAAGCTATGAAGCGCACGTATGCGCTGGCGCGGATGGTGGCGCTTCGTGACACCACGGTGTTGGTGACGGGCGAAAGTGGCACCGGCAAGGATCTGGTCGCGCAGGAGATCCATTTGATGAGTCCGCGCAGGAAGCAGCCTTTTGTTGTGGTGAATTGCTCCGCCATCCCCGAAGCTCTGCTTGAGGCTGAACTATTTGGATACACCAAGGGAGCCTTTACAGGTGCGGCACAATCTCGAATCGGACGGATTCATGCGGCGCACGGAGGGACGTTGTTCCTTGACGAAATCGGAGACATGCCTGTGTCGTTGCAGGGCAAGCTTCTGAGATTTCTGGAACAAGGAGAGGTGCAGCGACTGGGCGGGAACGATAACCTCAAGGTCGATGTTCGCGTGGTCGCAGCTACAAATGCCAATCTCAAGAAACTCATCGGGCAACAGCAGTTTCGAGATGACTTATATTATCGCCTCGCGGTGTTTCCGATTCACCTTCCCCCGTTGCGTGACCGGATGAACGATCTTGAAGATCTTGCTCAGTTGTTTGTCGCTAAATTTCTCCCGGGTGGAACACTGAGCGGCGGCGCGTTGGAGGTTCTCGCGAAGCATGACTGGCCTGGAAATGTTCGTGAGTTGCGCAACGTGATGGAACGCGCAGCGATCCTGGTGGAATCCGGGCGTGAAATCAAGCCCGAGCACATTTATTTGTAGTGTGCGTTGCCTTTCTTTGCAGTTCGACCAGGTTTGGCACTCGTCTTGCATTTGATATAGGCAAATGTTACCTAGTTCTCATGCCGTTCCAATAAAGACCGTCGCACAGGACTCGCTCCACAGTCCGAAGTTGCTGGCCGACGCGTTCTCGGAGTTCATCTCCGCTTCCTCGCTCCTGGAGGATTCGTATCGCGATCTGCAGGGGGAAGTTGCACATCTTGGTCTTGAATTAGCCGAGCGCAATGCTGCTCTCACTAGAAGCCTCGCGGAGAACGACCATATGCGTGCGGGCCTGCAGCAGATTATCAATTCGATGCCTTGCGGCGTGCTGGTGCTGGATACTGACGAACAAATCGTAACAATCAATCCGGAGGGGCGTGCGTTGCTACAACTCGGAAGTGAAGAAGTTGCGGATTTGCGAGATATCTGTTCGGTCAGCCGGATTAACTTTGAATCCATGGTGCAGGAGTCAGATCATGAGATCAGCCACGAGTTGTGTATAGGGTGTTCTAGCGGGAAGCGCTGGTTGGCGATCAGCAAGCGGAGGCTCACCTTCGTGCCCGCAAGTCGGACGCCCGGGAGCCAGAGAAGGTCGCTGCATAGTATCTGGATCTTCCGCGACGTCACTGCCACCAAGCAGGCCGAGCAGGAGCGCGAAGCAGCGCGCAGTGCCATGGCGCTTGCAGAGATATCGGCGATCTTGGCGCACGAAATTAGAAATCCATTAGCGAGCATGGAATTGTTCGCCGGCCTGATTGCCGAGGATTCCGAGGACTCCGGGCAGGCCGCGCAGTGGGTCTCGCACCTTCGTGCGGGGATTCGCCTGCTCTCAGCGACGGTCAACAATGTGCTGAGTATTCACGGCGGAAGTAACTCTCATCTTGTGCCCATCGATCTGACGGCATGTATGCAAAACGGAGTGGATTTTGTGCGACCTATCGCGGAACAGGCGGGGATCAAACTTTCATTCGCTGTAGCAGAGGAACCTTTGAAGATCCAGGGCAATGAGAACCTGCTTCGGCAGATCATTTTGAATCTCATCTGCAATGCGATTCGCCACACTCCGACCGGCGGGAAGGTCGACGTCTCTACGCGAGCTGTAGTGCGAGAGGGAACAATCCGTGCCGTGGTCGATGTCGCGGATGCGGGCTGCGGAATCCCGGCGCATCTACTCGGCCATGTTTTTGATACGGGATTTAGCGCGAACGGAGACACGCCAGGGCTGGGCCTTGCTGTTTGCAGACGGCTCATGACTTCACACGGCGGAGAAATCCGCGTTACCAGCCATGTGAATTGTGGCAGCACGTTTGAATTGGAGTTTCCAGCTTTATGACTAGTAATGGAGTGTCCTCGGTATTGGTGGTGGACGATGAGCCGGGTATTCGTACGGCCCTGCGCGCGAATTTCCTTCGTCACGGCTGGCAGGTGGAGACGGCTTCCTCGGTTCGTGAAGCGATCCGTCAACTTGATGGACGAGTCTTCGACCTGGTCGTGACGGATATCCGAATGCCGGACGGAACAGGTATGGAGGTGATGCAGTCTACTCGTGCGTTATCTCCCGGAACCGCCGTCATCCTACTGACAGCGTATGGCTCGGTACCTGACGCAGTCAGCGCGATGCGCGATGGAGCACTGGACTACTTGACCAAGCCAATCTCGTTTGATCAGCTCCAGGCCACGGCAACGAAATTGATGCATCGAACGAGGCAAGCGCCTGTGGAGAGTCCTGCCCCGGTTAGTGGCATCGTCGGGCGTTCGCCGCTGTTGCAACGTGCGATCCAGCGGGCTCGGGCTGCGGCCAGCACGAACGCCGATGTGTTGATCGAAGCGGAGAGTGGCACCGGCAAAGAGTTGCTGGCGCGCTTCATTCACAATTCCAGTGCACGAAGTGAGAAGCCGTTCGTTGCAGTGAACTGTGCCGCTGTTCCCGAGTCCCTGCTCGAAAGCGAGCTGTTTGGTCATGGACGAGGGGCGTTCACCGGAGCGATCGCTTCGAAGCCAGGCAAGTTCGAGCTCGCGGACGGTGGCACGATTCTGCTGGACGAGATCGTCGAAATGCCGTTTCATCTGCAGCCTAAGCTATTGCGCGCGTTGCAGGAGCGGGAGTTTGAACGGCTCGGGGAAGCGCGATCCGTGCATGTAGACATCCGAGTCATTGCAACGACCAACGTCTCTCTAAGCGCCATGGTCGAGCGCGGCCAGTTCCGCGGTGACCTGTTTTACCGGCTGAATGTGATTCCGCTCTCGCTGCCTCCCCTGCGCGACCGCAGAGAAGATATTCCACTGCTCGCCCAGTACTTTGCAGAGAAGCATGCGGCTGAGTCGCATTCCAAGACTCCTCGGCTTCACCTGGAGTTCCTCGAGCGCCTGCAGTCACACAGTTGGCCAGGAAATGTCAGGGAGCTCGCAAACTTCATGCGGCGGGTTGTCACTTTGAGCGATACACACGATATCGATGGCGACTGCTTTGACGCGGAATTTCAAGGAGCCACGCGATTCTCCGGTGCGTCGCCGATGGGTGCTCCGACGGCGGTGGCGGGCACGCCTATTCGCTTGGTCGAACGTCTGCATGTGGAAAGCACGCTGGTGTTGACCGACGGAAATCGGACCCACGCTGCAGAGATGCTGGGTATCAGTCTACGGACCTTACGGAACAGAATTCGAGAATATGGTCTACCGCCAAGGAGGCACGCATAATATGTCAACGTTCTCGTCGGTTGAAATGTTGCAAGGGTACCTGAATGTCCTCACGGACAGGCAGCAAATGATTACGTCGAATATGGCAAATATTGATACGCCGGGGTATCGCACGAAGGACGTGAATTTCCGTGCAGCGATGCGACAGGTGATGGATGAGGGAGGCGATGGAAGCGGAGCGCGGCTGCTGCCAGCTTCGCTCGAAACGGCGGGCCTGCCGGAACGGCCTGACGGAAACAATGTGAATGTCGATCGCGAAAGCCTTGCTCTTGCGCAGACACAACTTCAATTTCAACTCGGTGTGCAGCTTGTGAAGTCTGATCTTCAAATGGTGTTGACGGCGATTAAGGAAGGGAGCTAACGATGGGTCTCTTTGACATGTTGAATATCAGTGGATCGGCGTTGTCTGCGGAGCGGCAGCGGGCAGAGGTTACTTCGGCAAATATGGCTAATGCTGAGACAACGCATACCGACGCGGGAGGATCCTACGTGCGGAAGGAAGTCGTCTTCAGTGCGAAGAACGGTTCACCTTTCAGAACGGTCTTCAACGGCCTCGGGCCATTTACGCAGGCACCGGCGGGGTCGGTGCGACTGTCGGAAGTCATCGACGACCCGACTCCAGCGATCATGCGCTACGAGCCAGGCAGTCCGGATGCAAACGCAACCGGCTATGTCGCGTATCCAGCAATTAATCCGGCCAGTGAGATGGTGGATCTGATGGGAGCTGTCCGGGCGTATCAGCTGAATGCGTCGGCTGTGAATGCCGCGAAACAAATGATCCAGGAATCAATCGATATTTTGAAGACCTCGTAGGTCTGGAGCGGGACGATGATGAATGTCAATCTGAGTGGACTTCCGGGTATGAGTGTGCCGGGGACTTCGGCCATCGATGCCGGAGCCGACAGCGGTGGAGTGAAGTTTGGCGATGTGCTCAAGAATGCGGTACAAAGCGTGGATTCTGCGAACAACACTGCCGGAGCGCAGATCAACAATCTGTTGCAGGGTGGAAGCGGTGACATGACCAGCGTCATGATCGCTGTCGAGAAGGCAGATGTTTCTTTCCAACTCATGATGCAGGTGCGTAACAAGATCGTGAATGCTTACCAGGACATTGAGAAGATGCAGTTCTAGGGTTGATATCTTATGGCAGGCTTGAACGACATCACGAAACAGGCACAACAGTTCTGGACGAGCCGGAGCAAGCGGCAGAAGACTCTTCTCGTGGCCGGCGTCTCCGCCACCCTGCTGTTGGTGACGCTGTTCGCCGGCTTGATCGGGAGCCCGGACTACAAGCCGCTCTATACGGGGCTGGAGTCGGCGGACGTGCAAGCACTCTCAGCGCAACTGGATGCCCAGGGGATCCCGCATCAAACCGGCGCGGATGGAAAGTCGATCAACGTTCCCGCGGACAAGCTGGACGTGGCACGCATGCAGACTGCCTCCCAGGGCTCTCCTCACAGCGGTCGCATGGGATTTGAGTTGTTCGACAAGATGTCGTGGGGACAGACGGAGTTCGATGAGAAGGTTACTTACCAACGCGCGCTTGAGGGCGAACTCGAACGGACGATCGAGACGCTCAGCGATGTAAAAAGCGCGCGTGTACATCTTGTAATGCCGACCGATTCGGTCTATCAGGATCAGCAGCGTGCAGCCAAAGCCTCGGTGATTCTCAAGCTGAATGGCGACAACATCTCCAAGGAGGCGGTCCTGGCAATTTCGCGGCTGGTCTCAGGAGCGGTCGACGGATTGAAGCCGGAGGATGTAAACGTTATTGATGCTGATTCTGACAAGGCGCTCAATCTTCCTCACGACGGACAGACGAGTGGCGAGGGCCTTGAGACAAGCTTGACGCAGCGGCTGATGAGTACATTGGAACCCGTAGTAGGCGTGGGAAATATTCGTGCCAGTGTCAATATCGATTATGACCAGGGCTCCAGCGAAGAGAGTCAGGATAAATACGATCCGACGGTCACAGCGCTGCTTAGCGTACAGAAGTCCGAGGACAAAGCTGGCGGAGCAGGTGTAACCGGTGGTGTTCCGGGAGCGGCGAGCAATGTGCCTTCGCCCACGCAAGCCAAAGCCGCGAAGGCTGCCGCGACACCTGATACCTCGCAGTCCTCAACCACGGAGAACGCGCGGTACGGGGTCAATAGGGTTGTTGTTCACAAGGTGACCCCTGCGGGACAGATCGAGCGCGTCAGCGCTGCCATCCTGGTAGATGATGGAGTGTTGAGAACCGTCCACGGCGATAAAGTGACGTTCACGAGACAGGCTCGATCCGCTGCTCAATTGAATCAGATTCAGCAACTGGCGGAGGCTGTCATCGGGTTCGATGCGAAGCGCGGCGACACGATTAGTGTCCAGGATATGTCCTTTGCTGCGGATGCTGGCGCGTCGGATGTTCCCGCGGTAGCGTGGCCCGAACGTGCAAGGAAAGCAGTCTCGGACTACTCATCGATTCTGCGCCCGGGCTCGCTGCTGATTTTATTTCTTCTGGCTTACCTCTTTGTGTTGCGTCCGATCCAGAAAGAAGCATTGAGACCGGGCCAACCTCAGATAACGCAACAGCCTGCTCTGGCGCTGCCACTGAAATCGGATGGGTTCGGTCTACCCCTGGCAGAGGTCGGCGACTCGAACAAGCGAGCCGGCCTACTGAAAGAAGAGGCAATCGAACTTATCAGACAGAAGCCGGCCGACACAGCACGTGCGGTGCAGGCATGGTTGCGTGAGGAGACAGTATGAGCGTCTTTGAATCTGTGCCACTCAGCGGCGCGCGCAAGGCTGCCATCCTGCTGTCGGTGCTAGGAGAGGAGGCGGCCGCCTCGGTCCTTCGAAACCTTCCAGAGGATGATCTGCAAAGGGTGACCGACGAGGTCGCTGGCCTGGGTTCTGTCCCGTCTGAAACAGCGCTCGAGGTTCTCGAGGAATTCCAGCAGATCATGGTGGCCCAGGATTTCATTGCGGTCGGCGGTCATGACGTCGCCACCCGCCTGTTGAATAAGGCATTCGGGGAGAGCGGGGCAAAGGCCATGGTGCAGCGATTGGTGCGTTCCGATGAGGTCAATTCGATGCGGATGGACTCCTTGAGGAAGGCGGATCCGCGGCAGTTGGCTAGATTTCTGGTAGGCGAGCATTCCCAGACGAAGGCGCTGATTCTTGGTCATCTCGATCCGAAGCAGGGTTCTGCGCTGCTGATGAAACTGGAGCCTGATGCACGGGCAGATTGCGTGCGGCGCCTCGCGAATATGGGGCAGTTCTCTCCAGACATAGCGACCAAGGTCTCCACTGTGCTGAATCGCAGACTGAGGGCCATGGGCGATCAAAACAAACGCACCGACTTTGGCTTTCGGGACGTTGCAGAGTTGATGAACCGTCTGGATCCGCTGATTGCGCGGGAGATCCTCGAGAACATTGAGAAGGAAGAGCCGCAGTTGGTTGTGAACATTCGCGATCTCATGTTCACGTTCGATGACTTTCTTGAAGTTCCAGATCAGGAACTGCGAGAACTCATGAATGTGGTCGACAAGAAGGTGTTGATGGTTGCTCTCAAGGGAGCTACCGAAGACTTGCGGAGTCACTTCTACCGGATGATGTCAACGCGAGCGGTCGAAATGATGAAGGAGGATGCGGATGCGATGGGGCCAGTGCGCAGTAAGGAAGTAGCTAAATCACAGGCCGAGATTATCGCCATCGCTCGCAAGCTCGAATCAGAAGGAAAGATCGTCCTGAAAAGTGAAGGAGAAGATGAGTATGTCCTCTAGCGGCATGGAATTCGATAACCTGACACCGGTCCCGATCAGGGCGCTGATCTACCACGATATGGCAAGCTCTCCGACCCCTCCTGCCGCGAACAGATCGCTGCGCGGGGAGCTGTCCGCGAATGAAGCGCACTATCACCGTGCGGAAGTTGAATTCTCGCAGGATGAATTTGCAGAGAGAATCAAACAGGAGAGGGGCGATGCGACATTTCAGGCCGAGCAGCGATTGCGCGAGGAGTACGCGCTGAAGCTGGAGGCAGCCGGCGCATCCATTGCAACTTCTGTCTCTGCCTTTGAGGTTGAGCGAAGCGAGTACTATCGGCGTGTTGAAACCGAGATCATCCAGCTGACTCTGGCGATCGCTGCTAAGATTCTGCACCGGGAGGCGCAGGTCGAACCAATGCTGGTGGCGACACTCGTACGCCTGACGATTGAGAAGATGCGGGAAGGGTCGAGCGTGACCGTTCGTGTCGGCCTCGGACGAGCCTCGGGCTGGACCGAATATTTCTCTGTGCATTCGAAGGGAGCGCGGCTGCAAGTATTGGAGGACGCCACGCTTGGTGAGCACGACTGTCTTCTGGAGACGGAGCTTGGCGTCGCGAACTTCGGGGTGGATGCTCAATTGAAGGAAGTGGAACAGGGCTTCTTCGATCTCCTTGCCTTGAGACCGGTGAAAGGATGAACCGCGCTCTTCTGGGTCCATATGTTCAATATCTGCAAAGTGGATCCACGTTGCGATGGCGAGGCAGGATCAGCCAGGTTGTTGGCAATCTGATGGAGTCGGAGGGGCCGTTCGGCTATGTAGGTGAGTCATGCGAAATTACATCGACTGGCGGCCAGAGTTATGCAGGGGAAATCATTGGCTTTCGCGGATCTACTGTGTTGTCGATGGCAGCCGATCATCCGCAAGGTATTCGATTGGGTGATGAAATCATGACCTGGGGAGCGCGTCCATCCGTGAGGGTTGGGCCGGAGTTGCTGGGGCGCGTGATTGATCCAGCGGGTAATCCGCTGGATGGAAAAGGAGCTTATCGTGCCACCAAGACGGTGACCATCGACGGCTCGGCACCGCTGCCGCTTGATCGTGCTCCTATTCGTGAGCCACTAGGCTGCGGGATACGAGCCATCGATGGATTTATGACGTGTGGCAGGGGACAGCGTATCGGCATCTTCGGCGGAAGTGGCGTCGGGAAGAGTACGCTCATCGGCATGATGGCGCGTGGCACCTCGGCGGATATGACGGTTCTGGCGTTGGTTGGGGAACGCGGCAGGGAAGTGGGCGAGTTCCTTGAAGTTCTCGGCGAAGAAGGTCTTCGCCGCGCCGTGGTGATCGTTTCTACGTCCGACCAATCGCCGCTCTTGAGAATCCGGGCTGCACTGGCAGCGACAGCGGTTGCTGAATATTTCGCGAGCACTGGCAAAAATGTATTGCTCGTCGCCGATTCGCTCACGCGCTTTGCGATGGCTCAGAGGGAGATAGGGTTGGCGGCAGGTGAACCGCCAACGGCTAAAGGCTATACTCCCTCCGTCTTGAACATGCTGGCTCGCTTGGTTGAGAGAGCTGGAAATTTTTCACAAGGGAGTATCACCGCCTTCTATACCGTGCTGATGGAGGGAGACGATCAACAGGATCCCGTAGTCGACACGGTTCGATCTCTTTTGGATGGACACGTGGTCCTGGATAGAAATCTTGCGATGCGCAATCACTATCCACCGATCTCAATCCTCGATAGTCTGAGCCGCTTGATGCCGAGAGTGGTGTCGAAGGAGCATCTCGCGAAGGCCAATGCGCTGCGCCTGTCGATGGCGGCGTATGCGAGGTCCGAGGATCTGATTCGCATCGGCGCTTATCAAAAGAATTCAGATCCTGTTTTGGATAACGCGGTTCAGAATCTACCTGCGCTGAATGGATTTTTACAACAAAGTCCAGATCTCCTCTGCGGTCATGCAGAAATCGTTGAACTCATGCTGGCACTGCCAGGCTAGAGGTGGCCCCGCTCATGATCGTCACATAGTTTTGCTGGTACTACGGGAAGCTGTCACGTTCGGTCCATGGTCACAGGAAAGGTGATTTGGAAATGCCATTTCAGTTTCGACTCGCGACCGTGCTGCGCGTTCGCGAAAGTTTGGAGAAACGCGAGGAGCGCGCCCTCCAAACGATTCAACTTGAAATAGTTCGCGTAGTGCAGCGAGTTGAAGAGTTGAGTGCTGCGATTGCTGAGGCGCATGACGCCAGGGAGCAAGCGATGCAGCGGTTGATCCCTGCCGGTCACTTGCACTCCCTTCTGTGGGAAGAACAAGGTGCCGTGGACCAAAAGAAGAACCTCCTCGCTGACCTTCAGCGCTTGGAACAAGAGCGCGACCAACAGATGAAGGTGTACCAGGACGCTCACCGCAAACGTGAGACGCTGACTGACATGTTGCATGACCAGCAAGATGTCTATGAGCAAGAGTCGATGCGGGGCCAGCAAAAGCAACTCGACGATATCTTCATCGCAAGACGCCACCGAAACTAAAACCAAAGCTGAAGCTGAAACTGGAACTTTGATGCCGCGATGCCGATACGTCTAAGCATGTCGTGCGGATGCGGATAGCAAAGTGCATCCGCCTTAGTCCTCGCCAGCCATTGAGTCGGCATACATTGCCTAGTGGCTCGGTAACGATTGCCGACTTGCGATGCGTGCGAAGGGTGGTCCAAGAAGACCGGTTTGTAAGCTATTGAGAATGAGATAGATATGCGGGTGCTTTTCCCCAGCGCAAGTCTGCTGGATTGGCGTGCGACGTGCAACTAGACTGGCGTGCGTATACCTTCAGCGACGATGACTTCGAACACGGCTCCACCGCTGGCGCAGAGCAACACGCATGGAAGCACTTTCCAAGCTGTCTTCGACGGTGCATCGCGGCAGAGCGCTCCATCGCATGGCTCGACGGACCTCAGCGGGAAACCTGAAGTAGTTGAGAAGCCGCACTCAGGGAAGAGTCCTGCGGGTACCAAGGCTAGTGATCCACTGGAGACACGCTCTTCCTCTGATCCAATTACCGAAGGTAGTGCCAGTGCAGCCGGTCCGGTGAGTGGAGAACGCTCACAGCCAATCTCCGCTGAGTCCTCCGTGACTGGTGCATCTGCCGCAATCTCACCCTGCGTGGTCCAGTTGTCGCTGATGCCGGCCAACCCATATATCAACAAGTTACCGATTGCATCTGCCATGGCTGCGGACGGAAGTGTCACCAGCATCGGGTTGGTCAGTCCTGATGCGAAGCCGCTTGCCGGCACGGGTGCCTCGAGTAGCGTTGCGAGCAAGGCTGAAAAGGCGAAGGTGCCCGGGGTCCACGACAATGCCGGACTGCTCGCGGCGTTGGCCGCTGCTGTTGTTGATCCAAAGATTGCCCCGGTTCAAATCGTGTTGAACGGGCAAGGAAATGGGCGCGAGCAAGGTGATGGATGGTCTGGAACATCGGCAAAGACTGTCGACGCAAATGCCCCCAAGGGCACACACGCAATGGCAGCGGAACCTCTCGCTGGGGGTATTGACGGAAATGCGAACGCAAAGATCATTCCAAGCGGGCTGCAATTGCTGGATCCGACCCTCACCGCACAAGGTCCGGGAGAGAGTTTGATTGCTGCGATGGATATCCCGCTAGCATCCGGTCCTTCGAGCAATGTAGAGGCCGTCCCGGCTGTTGGCAAGGCAACGCAAAAAGGAGCGTTCGACACGATCGTCTCCGCGCAGTCCGACCCACCAATTCTGTTGGGCTTTGGAATGCGTGCTGCGAGTGGATCGAGCGACGCCTCGTTGCACGGCACTCAGAGTGATGGTCAGGCGTCGCAGAGTTCGAAGATCGATCCGGCAAAGCCAGCGACGGTTACAGTGAGTGGGCCGGACAGCGGTGCAATTCAGTTGCCGGCGCAGATCCTTGCGCTGCATGTGGCCTCTCACGAGACGGCAGCGACCCCGCACACGCCAACGAGTATCGCTGACTCACCGCGAGCGGCCAAGGCGTCGGAAGTTCCTGCAATGATCCACACGTCCGGCGATGAACCAGTGGTGTCGTCGGGGATCAATGGAGCAAAGGTCATTCAGGCGATGGGCGGGTCAGAGATGCGCGTCGGGATGCACTCGACCGAGTTCGGCGATATTTCGATTCGTACGACCATCTCGCAACAGCAGATGGTGACGCAAATATCGCTCAGCCATAACGATCTGAGCCAGGCAATCTCGGCTCATGTTGCAACGGTCCAGGCGAAGCTTGGAGAGGACTATGGACTTCATGCGTCGATCGAGGTCAATAACCAGACTCAATCGTTCTCGAGTGATTCTGGGAACTCCTCTCAACAGGAGCAGCGAGCGTTTGCGGGTTCTAGCAGAGCCAACAGCATCGCAATTCCGGCAGTGCACGAGAACGGAATTGGCCCGGGAGTGATGGCAAGCGTTGGTGATCAATACGGGCTGGACATCAGAATTTAGAAAGAAATCGGATCAAGAGAGGAAAGCTAGATGAATATTCAAGGGCTAACGCCAGCGATGACAGCACCCGTACAGTCTGCAAATGCCAGTACGGTTGCGCAGACGGCTAGTGCGACAAGCAGTACGTCGAGTAGCGCAACGGGCAGCTCGTCCACCAGTCTTCAGGATACATTTCTGAATCTGCTGGTCACTGAGTTACAGAATCAAGACCCCACGGCTCCCGTCGATCCAACGGCGATGGTAGGACAGTTGGTGTCGCTGAACCAGTTGGATCAACTCATTTCAATCAACCAGACACTCACCAGCCTTGCTCCGGCAACTCCGAGCACGTCGGCTACTTCGAGTCCCGCGGCGGCCGCGGTCTCAAGTTCGCTCGGTGCATTGGGTGCGCGTGCCGGATCGACCACGGCATCGACAGGAACGAGTGCGGCCGAGTCAATGGCGCTCAGCAAAATTCAATCGGCAGGTGTCAGTGCTGCAAGTACGGCGGCGCTCATGAACCTGTATGGCAGCTTCTCGGCTCCGGCCCCAACTGCAAATGTGGCATTCACAGGAGGTAGGTAGATGGCATCCTTTTCCGTTCCACTTTCCGGCTTGCAAGCGAGTTCTTCGGCGCTGGACGTGATTGGCAACAACCTGGCGAACCTCAACACTGACGGTTACAAAAATCAGACGCTCAGTTTCGGCGATATTTTTTCGCAGATGCAGGGAACGTCGGGAAACGGCGACCCAATCCAGATAGGATCTGGCGTGAAGGTTGAGGGCACGTCCTCCGACTTCACAAATGGCGCGGTTGCCTCGACCGGTACGGCAGCAAATATGGCGCTCCAAGGTAACGGGTTCTTCGTGGTCGGCCATAACGGTGTGACGAGCTACACTCGCAACGGTGACTTCTCGGTAAATTCATCTGGTCAACTCACCACAGCCGACGGCCAGCAGGTGATGGGATTCCCGGCTGTGAACGGTGTTGTTTCGACTACCGGGGTTCTTGCCCCGATCACCGTGAATTCAAACGGAACGGTTCCTGCTGCAGCCACTACGAGCTTTCAAGTGGATGCGAATCTTGATTCCGCCTCCACGATTGGGACGACATATAACACGCCAATCACGGTCTACGACTCGTTGGGCACGGCACAGAATCTGAACATCCAGTACACAAACACAGGGACGAACGCCTGGAGCTACAGCGTTACCCTGCCGGGTGCCGCTGCGCCACTCGCTTCAGGGACGATGGCCTTCGACTCTGCCGGGCAGTTGACGTCGCCTACCGGGACGGTACCGATCCCAATCACAACCGCAGACCTCGCCGATGGCGCGGCACCGATGAGCATGACTTGGAATCTGAATGGCCCTTCAGGAACCCCGTCCATTACTCAACAAAACTCAGCGAGTGCCGCCCCGACAAAAACACAGAACGGCTTTGGAGTTGGAACACTCACGGACTATGCCGTGCTAACCGATGGAACCGTGGAGGGGCAATATAGCAACGGGCAAACACTATCGTTGGGACAAGTAGCGGTGGCCAATTTCGCGAATCCGCAGGGGCTGAGTCAAGGTCCAGGCGGCAATGAGCAAGCGACGAGTGCTTCAGGAGCAGCAGTCATCGGGCAGGCCGGCGTCGGCGGAAATGGCACCATTACCGGCGGTTCGGTTGAGGATTCCAACGTGAGCCTCTCCACGGAGTTTGCAAACATGATCGTGGCACAACAGAGTTACGACGCCAACGCGAAGGTGCTGACAACGCTTAACCAGGTCGACCAGTCGACGATGCAGATGATTTCATAGGCTCGGCTCGAGGAAGAGATATTAGTTAACAATGAGAGACTCCCGCCGGGCCACGAACCTGGCCCGGCGGGAAGGCCTCCTTCGCAATGGCCTCTCATGATCGTCTCATCAGCCGCGAGAGACCCGCGGACTGGCGTAATTGCACCAAACAGCCGTGAACCAGCAGGTTGACGCTGTTTCAGGCCCGCTCACGCAGGGCCAAGCCCTCCCATCCAATTCGGCCCTTCGATTGCTTTAGCCATTGTGCCGTTCCGTCATCCGTCATCTCTCTGCGCAAGCGCAAGCCGGAAGCCTGGCGAGTACATGGCGAGATTAAGGCAATCTGGAGCGCGTGAGGGCACGATGAGTAGTTCAGTCCAAAATCCGGATCTCAGGCTTGCCGAGCTTACCCCAATGACTCCGGTCGTGAGCGAGAAAGAACTGCTTGACAGGATGCCATGGTTGCCATGCACCCTCAGCGTCGACGTGCCCATCGTGCGCTTCACCATCGGCGACCTCCTCTCTCTCGCCCTGGGCTCCATCGTGGAAACTGCTTGCCACCAGACCAGCGACGTTCCTTTGCGCATCAATCAACTGCTGGTCGGTTGGAGCGAATTCGAAGTGATCGGCGATCGTCTTGCCGTGCGGATTACGGATCAAGCATGACAGTGAAGAATCGTAATCCCCGTCCTCATTCGAACGGTACGCGCGCGCGAATGTCTTCATGCGTGGCGGAGTCGGTTCTGCCCGACACGTCATTTCATGCTGCCCTCGCCGGTTGTTCGCCGACTCAGATGGGCCGATGGTCACTCCTCCGGTACCTCCTGTCTCTCTTCCGCCTCAGCGAAGGTCAGCCAAAACGAACCAGCACCAGCCCATTGGCGCGGACATGGGAATGGATGCACGCGAAATATGCCTTGTCTGCGACGAAACGATTGCGAGTCTCCGATACAGTCACGCTCGGAGAGAAGAGGTTCGTGGCCATCGTCACTGTAGAGGGCCGTGAGTTCTTGATTGGAGGAGGCACTTCGGGGATTTCGTTGCTGGCGCACCTGGGGTCGACATCAGAATCCGAAGACAAACGTCTTCGAGCGTCTGGCATCGAGGGAGGGGCCAAATGAAATCCTACCCCGCCATCCTCATTTCGATACTGTTAGTCGTAACAGCATCTGCGCTTGCGGCGGGACGACCTGCAAATGGGGGAGTTCAAACGTCCCCGGAGGACGTTCAGCAGATGCAGGCCTTCCCCTCATTTCCGCCACCTCCCATGGTGGAGGTAACGCCGATGAGCAACACTCCAAGCTTGCCAATGCGACTCGGTAAGAGTGGTGCGTCCACTTCCACTTCTCCGGCTAACCTGGACGGTGCACTGCAGGCATCCGGGGCACTTGGGAGGTCGGTACCGTGGAACATTATCGTCATGCTCACCGCTTTGACGCTGGTTCCGTCCATCCTCATTTGCATGACTCCTTTTGCGCGGCTGCTGATTGTGTTTCATTTTCTGCGGCAGGCACTGGGACTTCAGTCCACTCCATCGAATCAGACGCTTATCGGGCTCTCGTTGATCATGACCTTCTTTCTCATGCAGCCGGTGGCGACCCAGATCTATCAAGACGCGGTCGTACCCATGCAGGCAGGTCAGATCACCGGGATCGAGGCCCTCACGCGCGCT
>DATCDL010000188.1:0-4097 GCA_036510715.1 Acidobacteriaceae bacterium | reverse complement strand
ATGTGCCCATCTCATTATGGGGGTTATCGACTTGGGGCGTCTGCCTGAAATTGGATGGCGCAGAGGTAAAGACTTGATGGAGAGGCACAAGGATGAGCGCCACAGCAGGATAGGAGAACCAACATGCTCACTGCTATTGGCGGCGGCTAGTTTAATTGGAGCACCGAATGGGATTTGAACCCATGAATACTGGTTTTGCAGACCAGCGCGTTAGCCACTTCGCCATCGGTGCTCATGGTGCTTCTGCCGTCACCAGACAGAAGCACGGTTGTATTGAAGAGGCTACTCCGGCTGCGCAGCCGTACGAATATACGCATTCACCTTCTTGAAGCCGCCTGGGTAAAGCTTTGCCGCTTCTTCGTCCGACACTGCGCCTGAGATGACGATGTCATCCCCTGGCTGCCAGTCCGCACGAGTGGAGACTTTGTGCCTGCTGGTGAGTTGGATTGAATCCAGCGCGCGAAGAATCTCCTTGAAGTTGCGCCCAGTACTCATTGGATAAATGAGCTGCAACTTGATCCGCTTGTCCGGTCCTACAAGAAAGACCGTGCGAACTGTTGCGTTGGTGGCTGGCGTACGGCCTTCCGACGTCTCACCGGCATCAGAGGGCAACATGTCATAAAGCTTGGCGATTTCGAGCTTGGTATCGCCGACGATCGGATAATTGACCTTGTGGCCTTCGACCTCCTCGATGTCCTTTACCCACTTCTCGTGGCTGCTGACGGGATCGACACTGACAGCGAGGATTTTGGTTCCGCGCTTCTCGAACTCGCCCTGAAGACCGGCCATGGTGCCGAGTTCGGTGGTGCAAATGGGGGTAAAGTCCTTCGGATGCGAGAACAGAATCGCCCAGTTGTCGCCGATCCAGTCATGAAAGTGAATGGTTCCCTGGGTGGTTTCTGCGGTGAAATCGGGGGCAATATCGTTGATGCGGAGAGACATCTTATTTTCCGTCCTTTTCGGGAAGTTGGATTGTTTGGGTGAAAGCAGAAAACCCACCCAGTGAAGCTTTGAGTGGGTTCGATGATTGCTTCGCGACGATCAATTAGCGTCTTGAATGACTCACCTGTCCACCCGTGCAGAGCCGCAGCAACAGCAGCGGCAACCACAACAGCGGAGCATCGAATTGGAGGCGGTGAGGGTCATTGGGTGATGGGTACGTAGATCAAAACTTTAGAACCGCCGCTGGCGCTGAACGCCGGCTGGAAGCAGTTTCGCTTCATTGCGGTAATTCGAAGGTACGGCTGCGCGCGGATGCTGTCAAGATCCGGACCTCTGCGTGCGGACCGTGCACGTAGCATGGATGCATGTCACATACCTTGAATTATTCCGTTGTTGATGTGTTTGCTGAGCGTGCACTTGAGGGTAACGCGCTGGCGATCTTTCATGATGCACGCGGCCTGTCCGATGACGAGATGCAGGCGTTGGCGCGCGAGACGAACCTCGCTGAGACGACGTTTATTTTTCCTGGCGACACGGAGATCGAGGCGCGTGAGGGCGTGCGGGTACGCATCTTTACGACCGAGGAGGAGTTGCCATTTGCAGGGCATCCGACGCTGGGGACGGCGACGTGGCTCTACTTCAACCATCCGGTGTTGCGGGGTGCGGACGTAATCACTCTGCGGCTGAATGTGGGGCCGATCACGGTGCGTTTCGATGCGCCGGACGAAGGTGTTCCGGGGGTGCGATCGACGATGCTGCAGAACGATCCTGTATTTGGAGCGACGCATGATCGCGCTGCTGTTGCACATGCGATTGGATTGAGTGAGGACGATCTGTCAGCGGAATATCTGCCGCAGACGGTGTCGACGGGTGTGCCGTTTTGCATTGTGCTGCTGCGGTCGCTTGAGGTGTCGCAACGGTTGCAGATTGCGCAACGTGATGCGCAGGCGTGGCTGGATTCGAGCGGAGCGCATTTCTTTTACTGCATCGCTCCGACTGCTGCGAAGGGTGAGGGTGAACCTCGCTGGCATGCGCGGATGCAGTTCTATTCGGGAGAAGATCCAGCCACTGGATCTGCGGCTGGATGTTGCATTGCATGGCTGGTGAAGGTGGGCTTGGTTGGGTCGGAGATGGAGGTGGTGATTGAGCAGGGAATTGAGATTCGCCGGCCGAGCCGGATCAGGGTGCAGGCGAGGTTGGAAGAGGGAGGGGTGACGGGCGTGCTGGTTTCGGGACGCACCATTCCTGTGGCAGAAGGACGGGTTTTCCTGCCGTGAAAGCGGAAGTTTTCCACAGGCGCTGAACCACAAACGCCAACAGGGACAAGCAATGTGCGAGGGCAGTGGAAGCGCCACACCGAAGTAGGTGAATTTTCGCTAAAAATTCACTGTTGCCATGAGGGGTGGGCCTCCGTATGCTCAGCAAATCGTCGACAAGCAAATGCTTTGAAGACGCAAGTTTTTTCGCCTGATTTACAGACAATTTGAGCAATAGCCAAGGCGCCGAACGGTGCTCTCTGCGCTGCGATTGAACCCTAGCAAGGTCGCGCGCTGTAGAGAGAAACCGGGTTGCCGGGGCTGTTGCGAACCGCGATTCGGTTACCCCGGAGTGTTTTCCGGGGAAGCTGCAGGGGGTGCTGCTTCGACGATATTGTGCGAAGCGGTGGAAGAGGTTTTGCGCCTTTTCCACTGCTTTCCGCAATATCCACAGCAGACGCACGGTTAGCGCCTATGGCGCGGCCAAGCGATTCCTTACGCGAAAACCGGCTGGACCACGGTAACTGGAACGCCGCTGTTCGAGCGGGAGACCGGCTGCGCCTTTGAGGCGTGGAGGTTTTCTGCTCGGGCTACAGAAGTACGAACCACTGTGTTGCAAGTCACTGAAAACGTGGATGAGCGACACCCATACTGGCCAGTAACCAAAAAGCCGGAGACCACCGGCACGGAGTGAAAGATGCGCCCTCGCAAGACGATTTTGTGTGTAGAAGACAACGAACAGATCCTTTCGGTACGTAAGTTTTTGCTGGAAACGCGGGGGTATCGCGTGCTGGGGATGACGACGGCGGCAGAGGCGTTGGAGTATCTGGAGGGGGCAGTGCAGGGGTCGGTGGATCTGTTGATGGCGGATTTGATTTTGCCGCAGATGGACGGTAACGAGCTGATTCGACGGGCTAAACAGGTGCATCCGGGGCTGCCGACGCTGCTGGTTTCGGGGACGGTTACGAATTTTGACCGGGCGGCTGCTGCGGACGCGTTTCTACCCAAGGGGGCGTGCACGCCGGCGGAGGTGCTGGATAGGATTCGGATACTGGTGGCGCGGAAGCGGGGGCCGAAGAAGCAGGTGCAGTCGGTGGACTCTGTGCAGGGCTCACCCCAGGTGGCGATGGCGGGTTAGGCCGGAAACTGATGAATTTCAGGTTGATTCAGCCACGTTTGGGGCTGCAAACCGCGTGACTTAAGCTGGTTTCGGGACGTCATGTGGAAGGAAATCCACATGGCCAGTTCTGGAGGCCGCGTGTGCGCGAAAGCTGGAGGGGTCGGTGGCCGAGGAGAGACGACACGAAGGACAGTGCAGCGCGGCCGGCGATGGTCGAGCGAACCGAGGAGCGCCTTTGCCGGCGAAAAATTCGGGCACGTGCGTGTCGCCACCTTCCTCTGATTGTGTCCATGCTGTGGGCCAGGTTTCCTGGCGCGGGGACGGCGTGCAGATCGAAGGGAGGGATCTTGAAGCGAGGGTTGCGGGTTCGGTTCGGGATGGGCAGCAAACCTCGCTTCTGGCTTCAGTGTTCCTGTGACGAAGATGCTCCGCCAGGCGGGGTGGGGCGAAATGTTCGTTTGGATGTTGAACAAATCACAGCCTAACGTTTATATTTCAGGTTCGTTCCAAGCGGCGGGCGGCGGGAACGCGGTTTCTCTTATGCAGACCTTTCACAAGCGTTTCAGCGTCATTACAGGTTTCGTGCTGCTGATGATCGTGTTGGTAGCGAATGCCATCATCACGAGGCGCCAGCTTGATGTGCAACTCTACAATCAGGCTTTGCTGGCACGCACGCGGCAGGTCCTGTTCGAGTTGTCGCAAACAGAATCGCTCCTGAAGGACGCCGAAACAGGCCAGCGTGGCTACCTGTATACGGGCGATCCAAAATACCTGGCCCC
>DATCDL010000187.1:0-7350 GCA_036510715.1 Acidobacteriaceae bacterium | reverse complement strand
ACACTCAGCGACTTATCAAGACCGATGCGCTGTTGAGCATCCGTTTGCTACGACCAAATACTGAATTTGCTGACATCCGCGTCTGTCCATGCGTGGTTGACCGGCGCATGAGCCGAGATCGGCATGGCGACAAGGCGCAGGCAATGTACAACTGGTATAGATACTCGCGGCAAAGAGCGAACAGCGGCAGCCTTCGAACGGCAGGTGCCATCCGCGCGTATGGTTCGTGTAGCGTAACCTCTCGAACCGCCGTGTACGGACCCGTTTGCACGCTGGTGTGGCAGAGGGTGGCGGGCGACTGCCGTCCCTATGACGATCAAACGCGCTTGTAGTCAGGAATGTCGCGGCGATAGAACGAAACTCCTGACTCTGCAAACGGCTCAGCCTGTTGGGTTCGATCACATTCTTCACCTCCAGACAACACTCCGAGTTGTGACAGTCGAGATCAGCTTGTTGTTGCTTCGATGAGAAGTTGATCGCTGTCGCCGGTAAAATCGACAAGATGGACAAAGTGCAAATCTTGTTAGAGAGCGGGAGGAATTGACTGATGATTGATAAAGCAGACCTTGCCCGGGTCGAAGTCTTTTCGCAACTGCCCACCGAAGAACAAGAGCGTTTCGCCCAAAAAGCTGCCGATGTTCGCTCGGCGCCAGCAGAGACGATCGTTTACCAGGGGGAACAATCAAAGTTCTACGTGATTCTCGAAGGTTCCGCTCAGGTGTTCAAGGACATTCACGGAGTTCTTCATCCTCTTGGAAAGTTTTCGGCTGGTGATTTCTTTGGCGGTCTCAACTGCCTGATGGGTATTTCATCAGGTGTGGCAGTCATAGCAACCACTCAGTGTCGTGTGGCTCGATTTGAAATGCAACAGCTCCAAGAGCTGATTCAACCGTCAGCGCCGAGTAGCGGATTGATCCTGCGCGAGATGAGCGCGAGGCTGCTGGAGATTCAACGCTACGCACAAGGTGTACCGAGTACGAGGGTGATCCTCACCTCGCAAAGCGACAACCGTATGTGCCAGCGCATCAAGAGCTTTCTCAATGCGAGTCACATCCCTTACGAGTGGAATTCGAGCGTTTCAGCCTCGAATGTCAAAACACAAGATCATTTAGCGGTAACGATTGATGGGCAACACGAGTTGTCGAACCCCAACCTTCGCGAAGTGGCTGACGCACTCGGATTTCAAACCAAACCCAAGTGTGAAAATTACGATGTCTTGATTATCGGGGCAGGTCCCGCCGGTATGGCTGCTGGAGTGTATGGGGCCTCGGAGGGCTTGCGTGTTCTCCTGGTCGAGCGCGGGTCTGCCGGAGGTCAAGCCGGAACATCCTCTCGAATCGAGAACTACTTAGGTTTCCCTAGCGGCATCTCTGGAGATGATCTGAGCGATCGAGCATTGAAGCAGGCTTTGCGATTTGGGGCGGAGATTGCGATAGCACGGACTGTCGAGGCGATCTCCCCCTGCCCGGGGGGGTACGCTGTACGGCTTGATGGAGGGGAGGAGGTCGTTTCGCGCACCGTCTTGATCGCAACGGGTGTTGACTGGAGATTACTAAACGTGCCGGACCTCGATGAGTATTTAGGCAACGGTGTGCTCTATGGCGCGTCTCGGACCGAAGCTCTCAGCGTAACGGGGAAGCGGGTTTTTATTATCGGGGGCGGCAATTCAGCCGGGCAAGCAGCAATGTTCTTCTCGGACTATGCCAAAGAAGTCCATTTGCTTGTGCGAGGCCCAAGTCTCGCATCAAGTATGTCGCAATATCTAATCGACCAACTTGCCGGTGGAGTGCCCGATCTTTTGTGCCGCTGGATGAGTTAGTGTAGCGCAGCTTCTTCTGAGTTCAAGTAGCCGCCGTCGGGGGTGTGGAGAAGTGGGAAGCGCGTAGCGGTTTCCACTTCTCCATGCCCGATGTTGTTGGTCAGCCATGCCTCGGGTGCTGGTGGTCTGTAGCCCAGCGAGGAGTGTGGTCTGACGGTGTTGTAGTGGACGCGCCAGCGTTCGGCCAGCACGCGCAGTTCTTTGATCGAGTAAAAGATCTCGCCGTTGAGGAACTCATCTCGGAGTTTCGAGTTGAAGCTCTCGCAGTAGCCGTTCTCCCACGGCGAACCGGGTTCGATGTACAACGTCTTTGCTCCTGTTTTGGCCAGCCATTTCCGTAGGTCTTTCGCGACGAACTCCGGCCCATTGTCCGATCGAAGGTGTTCCGGCACTCCCTTCATCGCCATCACATCGGCCAGTGCTGAGATGACCCTGGCGCTTGACCAGCGGCGTTCCGCACGCACCAGCAAGCTCTCGCGCGTGTGTTCGTCGATCAGGTTGAGAAGCCGTACGCTGCGGCCATCATGCGTCCGAGCACTGACGAAGTCGTAGCTCCATACATGGTTCCGCCGCTCCGGTCTTAGCCGCACGCACGATCCATCGTTGAGCCACAGCCTGCCCCGTGGCTTCTGCTTCTGTGGAACCTTTAGCCCCTCGCGGCGCCAGATACGCTCCACGCGATCCTTGCCTACCCGCCAGCCGGCCCGCTTCAGCAACGCCGTGATCCGGCGATAGCCATAACGACCGTACTGGCTGGCAAGCTGAACGATCGCCTGCGTGAGCGTATCTTCGTCTTCCCGCCGGATCGCACGGTAGCGCTGCGTGCCGCGCGGCTGGTTGGCCAGCCGGCATGCCCTGCGCTCCGTCATCTCATGCTTTTGCTGTGCATGGTCTGCTGCGATCCGTCGTCGCTCAGGGCTTAGAAGTTTCCCGAGGCGAAGTCCTTCAACACAAGGTTATCCAGGCTCAGGTTCGCAACCAGACGCTTCAGTTTGGAGTTCTCCTGCTCCAACTCCTTCAGTCGCTTCGCCTGGTCCACCTGCAACCCGCCGTACTCCTTACGCCAACGGAAGTACGTCTGCTCCACAATCCCGGCTTCCTTACACGCCAGAGCCGTCGTCTTCCCGTTTGCTACGGCCACTTCGATCTGACGCAACAGATTTACCACCTGCTCAGGTTGGTACTTCTTTCCTCGTCCCATACGCTCTCCTTGTCCAGTGTCTCTCTTATCCACTGGCACATTTCAACCCGGGCACTCCAACAGCCGCTCGCGCGTTGTGAGAGTTCGACCTGATATAGCGTCCGCCGCGCCAGCGACTTCGTTCAAACGCCGCAGCGTCTGATTGTCCTTGCTCGGTCATGAGATCCCGGTACACTGGCCGACTTCCCATAGCCAACCGTCGATTTACTGCTGCTTTTCCGATCAGCGGAAGCTTTTGTCTGGAGCCTTATCTGGTTGGCCGGAAAGTAGAGAGTTGCGACAAGCGCGTCTTGACACAGAGTGATAAACTACGTATATTAGTTATATAGCTAATTATCATAGTTTTGAGGTCAACCAAATATGACACAGCCTTCTATCACTACCAAACTTCCCACTCCCAATTCCTCGGTACCGGGCGTTACGCCGATAGAGGCTGATAAGCGACCGACTCTCCAGATGAAAGTCGGCCTGGGAGTGATTGCATTCGACGACACCGGCGGACCGGGGCCTTTAGTTATAGCCGTGCCCGGAATGGGAGATCTTCGAGGTGAATATCGCTACCTGACGCCTTATCTGACCGCAGCCGGGTTCCGAGTGGTCACAGTCGATTTACGAGGACACGGTGCAAGCAGCCCTCGGTGGGACGACTACTCAGCGCGTGCGGTCGGGCAGGATCTGTTGGCCCTGATGGCGCACTTAGGGCAGGAGAAGGCCATCCTCGTCGGCAACTCGATTTCGGCGGGGGCGACATTGTGGGCAGCGCATGAGGCGCCGGAAAGAGTGAGCGCGGCGGTACTGATCGGGCCGGTGCTACGTGATCCGCCCAAGGGCATTCCTTGGTATCTGCGAGCAACGCTGTCGGTTGGTCTAGGCGGGCCCTGGCGCATTGGATTTTGGCTTTGGTACTGGACGAGCCTATTTCCGACGCGCAAGCCCGCTGATTTTCCATCCTATCGCAGCGTCTTGGGAGCCAACTTAAGAGAATCCGGGCGGATGAGTGCTTTGAAGACCATGATCTATCTGTCCAAGTCAATACCCGAAGCGATGCTTACGAAAACGGGTCTGCCCGTGCTCGTTATCATGGGCACGAAGGATGCCGATTTCCCGGACCCTGGCGCCGAGGCGCAGTGGGTGGTGGATCGACTTGGCGCGAAGCTGCTCCTGGTGCAGGGTGCTGGCCATTATCCGCAGACAGAGATGCCGGAACAGGTAGGGCCCGCTGTAGTTAGCTTTCTGCAGAATGGTAAGTCATAGATGGCACGCGCGGGACTGGACCTGGATGTAGTATTGCAAGCGGCGATCATGATTGCGGATTCTGAAGGCCTGGAATCTCTGACAATCGCGAAGCTGGCCTTGGTTCTTGGTGTGAAGGCCCCATCCCTGTACAACCACATCAGAAGTCTGGACATGGTCAAAGATGATTTGACTACACAGGGCTGGCTGTTGCTTCTGGACCGCTCGCGAGACGCGGTGGCTGGTGTGGCAGGGCGAGACGCGCTTGATGCATTGGGGCATTCGCAACGCCAGTTCGCGAAAGACCATCCAGGGTTATGGGCGGCGACGCAGTTGCCTGTGGCTGGGTGGAGCGACGCCTCGCAGAAGGCAGCAGATGCCTACCTCGCCCTAGCCTTGGCCGTTCTTCGTGGATACGGCGCAACGGGAGATGCGGCGATACACGCAATACGGGTCCTACGAGCCTCGTTGCGGGGATTCATCGATCTTGAGTTAGGCGGCGGATATGGTTTACCTCAGGATGTGGATGTAAGCTTCTGTACCCTTTTGAAAATGTTGGATGCCGCCCTTCGATTACAGGAGACACCAACCCTATAAGGGTTTTGGTATCGTTTCGTCCGCGAATGCTTGCAGCTTTTCTCAGCAAGATGGTGGCTCCTTGCAAACTTGCCTCGTTCGTCCACCTGACCCGAACTGGGGTAATGCGAAACACTGAGGTGTCCGCTTTTCGCGCCCCGCTTCGATGAGATTCCAGGACACTGGCCGACTTCACGTTCCCAATCGAGCGATCTCAGGACAGCCCTCTATCCGAGCCAGCAGCTATTCAGGCTTCGTGGCTGTCAGACGTTTGAGCAGAATATCCTGAGATCGCCGTTGACCTCATCTGGTGCCGTATGCACTGGAGGTGATGGCAACCACCAGGTGGAGCGAAGGAATAATGTAGATCTTGTTGCCGCCGTTGCCTGATGCGAAGTGAACCGTGACTTTGTGGTCGGCAACCGGCTCGGCTTTGGTGTACCACATGTAGCCGTAGAAATCTGAGTAGGGGTCGCTGTCACTAATCGGAACTTGACTTGCCAGGCTATTGGCAACCCAATCGTGACTGACAATTCGCCGTCCATCCACGAGGCCATCGTTCAGCATCTGTTGGCCAAGAGCAGCGGCATCGCGAGCGGGGATTTCAAGGTTTCCCCGTCCTGTGGTTCGCTCCACCGGTACATGCCTCCAGCGAAAGCTCTGGATATTCAACGGCCAAAACAGATTGGCCCGGGCGAAGTCATCCAGGGGTGTCTTAGTGGCATTTTCAATGATCGCTCCGGCGAGGAAGGCATTCACCGAGCAGTACGCGTACTTTTCTCCCGGAGCGCGTTTCATCGGAACGGCATAGACAGTCCGTATTCAGTCCGACGAATCGTCGAGTCTGTCCTCGTTGCCTGGGGTCGAGGGATTTTCATCGTCAGCATCCAGGCCAGAGCGCATATTCAAAAGGTCTTTAATCTCGATCGTTTCCTTGCCGTCTTTGGGGAGCCCAGGAAGATGCTAGGCAATCGGGTCATCGACACTGTGAATGGTTTTCTTGTCGATGGCAATGCACATCAAGAGTGAGGTGAGGCTCTTGGTCGCTGAACGAATGTCGTGGAGGGTGGTGGACGAGTCGCCGTTAAAGTGAGTAAATGGTGGACGCGGCAGGGATCGAACCTGCAACCAGTCGATTAAGAGTTAGACGGCACCCGCGCCATATTTGTATTCTAAGTATCAATCGATTCAATAACTTATTGATGATCGCCCGCACGGATGGACCAACTCTTATTTGCTCGTTTTGTTCACTCTTTCTCACGATGTTGCATCATGTTTCCCGCAAAAATCCCACATTTCAGTGTGGGCTCACACGGCTACAGGTCTCAACATCCTTGTGATCGTTTTCAACGCTACGCCTGCACACGCCGCATTGACGCCGGCAGCAGCCACTAGACGGCATCTATCTCTGCCTTAGAGACAGAAATAATCTTGTCCATGCGGTGACTCTGTTCGGTGCCGTTGCCGCTCCATTCGGCACATTATCACTTTGGCGCCGGCTCAATGCCGCTCCGGACGCCCTAGAGCACATTAGAGCTTTCCTACTTGCACCTATCGATGAACAGATATCGCATTTTGTGATCCAAAAGGGCGCTTGTTAATGTATGGTGAAAGAACCCCGAAAAAGCCGAGGTCTCATATGGATTTGGTCCAACTAGAACACTTCTTAGCCGTAGCCGATGAGCGCACGTTCACCCGGGCAGCAGAACGCGTCTTCCGCACACAGCCGGCGCTCAGTCAAAGCATCAAGAAGCTCGAAACGGAGCTGGGCGCCAGTCTCTTCATGCGCGATAACGGAGACGTGTCGTTGACCGAGGCGGGCAGTCTTCTAAAAGACTATGCCCATCGCATGCTGAAGCTGCGTGACGAGGCTGCGCGCTCCATCACGCAACTCCAGAATCTCGAGATCGGCACCTTGACCATCGCCGCCCACGAGTCCGCTGCACTGTACCTGCTTCCCAATGCCATCCTGCGCTTTCTTCAACTCTTCCCGGATGTAAAAGTGTGTGTCAAGCGGGCGCGGCTTGAAGAAATTCCCCGCATGGTGCTCGATCGCGAGGTCCAGATCGGCTTCTTGAAGGACGCGCCGGCATTCCAGGAATTGGGGTCGGCCGATGTACATTCCGATCGGATGTCGCTGATTGCCTCGCCGAAGCACCGGCTTGCGGAACATATCGGAGTTGTCTTGAAGGACCTCGACCGTGTGCCGTTTGTCGTCCATCACCTTTGCAGCTCCACGGAAGAAGTTGTTCTTCGGTTGTTCCGTCAGAATGGGATTCACTGCCATGTCGTCGCCGAACTCTGGAGCTTCGAGAACGTCAAGAGCTTCGTTCTGGAGAATGTCGGTGTGGCCATTGTGCCGCGCATCACGGTGATGGAAGAGCTGAGGACCGGATCTCTGGTCGAGATCGGCTTGCCTGAGTTGAACTTTCACCGCGGAACGGTGATGACTTTCCGGCGAGACTGCATCTCCGAGGCTGCCGGACGTCTGGTCGAGATCATGCGCAGCAAGTATCGGCGC
>DATCDL010000186.1:0-2590 GCA_036510715.1 Acidobacteriaceae bacterium | reverse complement strand
CGAGAGAGTACCGGAAGGGTTTAGGTTCCGTGCGGCTGGACTGCTCAGCGGGTGAGCCTGCATGGTGATCTCCGGGTTGTGGGCGTTCGGTTAGGCGCGGTTTATTGATCTAGTTGAGTGCCAAAGCGGGAGGATTCCCCTGGCGGCTCTTGGATTCTCTTTTCTCTATCGGCAAAATGGGAAAAATGATCAGCAAATTCCCGGGATGGGACATATACCACTGGGATGGACGTTATCACAGAATGAGGGGTGGAGCGGTGATTGGCAGCGGAATGGACGGATCGCGAGAGGGATTGTTTATTGAGTGAGCAAGATACGGAGGACTGGATTTGCGACTTCAGGAGCCGGATGGAGGGAGAGGTTCCTATAATGGAAAGCATGAGCAAGATTGAAGAGGTTGAGCTGTATCGCAATGGTGGACGGGCAGCGCATAAGGCTCGGGAGTTGAAGCTGACGCCGGGGTTTGTGGCGATGGCAGAGGGTTCGGTGCTGATTGAGGTGGGGCATACGAGGGTGTTGTGCAACGCGACGATTGAGAACGGGGTTCCGGGATGGATGCGGAACACGGGGCGCGGATGGGTGACGGCGGAGTATGGGATGCTGCCGCGAGCGACGCTGACGCGGTCTCCTCGCGAGGCGGAGAAGGGCAAGATCGGTGGTCGGACGCATGAGATTCAACGGCTGATTGGGCGGAGCCTGCGCAGTGTGGTGGATATGAAGCTGCTGGGCGAGCGGACGGTGATTCTGGATTGCGATGTGCTTCAGGCGGACGGAGGCACGCGGACGGCGGCGATTACAGGGGCGTGTACGGCGCTGGCGCTGGCGCTGGGGAAGTTGCAGGCGGCGGGAACGCTGAAGGAGTCTCCGCTGCGGGAGATGGTGGCGGCGACGAGCGTGGGGATTGTGGATGGGCGGGTGCTGCTGGACCTGGCGTACGAAGAGGATTCGCGCGCGGAAGTGGATATGAATGTGGTGATGACGTCGGGAGGCGGGCTGGTGGAGACGCAGGCTACGGCGGAGAAGGGAACGTACTCGCGCGCGCAGTTGGAGGAGATGCTGGATGTGGCGGAGGCTGGGATTCGGGAGTTGCTGGCGGCGCAGAAGGTGTGTTTGGCAGGGTAGGAGTGGGATTTGGAGGAGTTATGGGTTGTCATCATTTCGATCAGTTGAATCCGGTGAAGCGGTCGTCGCAAGGGTGCGAGGAGTGCATCAAGATGGGCGACACGTGGGTGCATCTGCGGGAGTGCTTGATTTGCGGGAATGTGGGGTGCTGCGACTCGTCGAAGAACAAACATGCGACCAAGCACTTCGATGCGACGAAGCATCCGGTGATGCGGTCGGTGGAGCCTGGAGAGGACTGGGGATGGTGCTACGTGGATGAGGTGATGGTGGAGTTTGGTTGAGGCCGAGTGTAGAGGATAGAGTGTAGAGAATAGATAGAACGCTGCAGCGATTGCGGGGAGAGCGATGGAGGATTTTGAAATGGCAGAAGAGACGGTTCATATTACGGTGCGACCGAATGGTCCGCTGCGGGTGGAAGGGCACATCGTGCTGAAGGATGCCGATGGGCAGGAGTGGGATTTGACGGGCAAGCCGGCGATCAGCCTGTGTCGCTGCGGGTTGAGTGATAAGCGGCCGTTCTGCGATGGTGCTCATGCTCGGAATAACTGGGTTTGCAACACCAGCCCTGCGGGGAATCTGACGGGGTTGTAAAGATTTTTACAGGAGCCTTGGATCAGACGTCGGATGACGCTGACCGAGGCTCTTGGTGTTTGTGGTGAAGGGTGCAGGGAAGACAGGAGAGACGATGCGCGGAACGAAGCTGGCGGTGACGGTTGGTTTGGGAATGGTTGTGGGCCTGGGGAGTTTGAGCTGGGCGCAGACTGCGACTGCTCCGACGACGGCTTCGACGGTGACGGCGCAGGTGCCGTCGCAGGTGAAGGATGAGGCGGCGGCGCGGAAGGCTCGGATCGCGGAAGAGCTGAAGAATTATCACGGACCGGAGTATGTGCGGTCGGTGGTGATGATTCCGATGCGCGATGGGGCGCTGCTGCATACGGTGATTTTGCGGCCGGCGGGAAGTGAGAAGAGCGGGGTGGCGCTGCCGTTCCTGATGACTCGGACGCCGTATGGTGTGGATGGGTATACGGATGTTTCGGCGAAGCTGGGAAAGACGAAACTGGCAACGAGCGGGTACATCTTTGTGGAGCAGGATATTCGGGGGCGGTATGAGTCGGGTGGGCAGTTTGTGATGAACCGGCCGATTGTCGCGCATGACAACAAGGACGATGTGGATGAGACCACGGATACGAACGACACGATCGACTGGCTGCTGAAGCATGTGTCCAATAATGACGGCAAGGTCGGGGTGCTGGGGATCAGCTATCCGGGATTCCTGGCGATGATGGCGGGGATCGATGCGAATCCGGCGGTGAAGGCGATTAGCCCGCAGGCTCCGATGACGGACATCTGGCTGGGAGACGACTTTTTTCATAATGGTGCGTTCCGCGAATCGTATGGCTTCGACTATGTGCAGCAGTTGGAGGCGCAGAAGACGGATGCTCGCGTGAGTTCGAAGGAAGACCAGTAC
>DATCDL010000185.1:0-3270 GCA_036510715.1 Acidobacteriaceae bacterium | reverse complement strand
GGATAGCAATCGCAGCCGGCGTCCTGCGTCGAGCGCACCGTCTCCAGCGCCTGCAAGACCTCACCGCTCCGTCCCCAGTTGGCGATGCCGGCGCACTTCAGGTGAGAGACAATGACCGGCACGTGAGCGATTCGGCCTATCTCGAACGCTTCGTTCATCGCGTCGAGAATCGCCTCGGTTTCAGTGCGCAGATGTGTAGTGTAGACACCGCCCGCCGATGCCAGCGGCTGCACCAGTGCAAGCACTTCTTCCGTGCTCGCGGCATTGGCCGAGAGATAGGCCAGGCCCGAACTCAGCCCCAGCGCTCCTCCCGCCAGCGCCTCCTGCAACTGCGAGCGCATCGCGTCAATCTCTGCGTCGGTTGCCGTGCGGTCCAGGCGGTCCATATGATTATTGCGCAGAGCTGTATGCCCAATCAGCGCCGCTACGTTGACCGCGGGCCGCGCCTCAATGAGCGCCCCTTTGTATGCTGAAAACGATGGATAGCGAAAATCCTCCGCGCCGCCGAGCAGGTTCATCGGGTCAGGAGGTTCGCCGTGTAACCGAACCGGAGAGGCGCTGATGCCACAGTTACCCACAATGACTGTTGTTACACCTTGCGAAAGCTTCGGCAGCATCGCGGGCGCTCTGATCACGGCGATGTCGTCATGGGTGTGGACATCGATAAAGCCGGGCGCCAGCGCCAGTCCTTCTGCGTCCACTACAATCTCCGTGTGGTACTCGAGGGCTGTACCGATCTCACAAATGAGGCCGTCTCGCACCGCAACATCCAAGACTTCGGGGTCGCCCCCGCTACCATCCAGAACGCTCGCATTCCGAATCAAAGTGTCACAACGGGACATAAGATATCTAAGCATATATGAACCAAATAGTGTGGTTTCAAGAGCGCGACGGCTTATCTCACGCCCCGATTGGAGAGGAATATCTTGAGCCATCGAAGACCTGCACTGGAGCATCTTCCTGCCGCCATTTCTCCTCTTAACAAGGGGTTGGGATTTGTGGAACGAGCGATCCAGCACGACGAGGTTGCTCAACTCGGATGGAACCTGCTGCGCGAGGATCTCAGCTTGCCGTCAGCCGTTCTCTATGAAGACAGGTTGCTGCATAACCTCAACTGGATGCAGCAATTCATCACCGCCTATGGACTCAAGCTCGCACCCCACGGCAAGACCACCATGGCTCCCCTATTGTTTGACCTGCAATTGCAAGCAGGTGCCTGGGGCATAACACTTGCGACTGCGCATCAGACACTGATTGCCTACACGCACGGAGTGCGCCGCGTCCTGATGGCCAACCAACTCATCGGCAAAGAAAACATGGCTATCATCGGGCGTCTTCTGTGCGATCCCGACTTCGAATATTACTGCCTCGTCGATTCATCGGCGCAAATCGATCAGCTAGGTGCGTTTTACTCGAAGCGCGGACAGCGCCTTCGTGTGTTGCTCGAATTGGGCGTTACGGGTGGGCGCGCCGGTGTTCGCGACGAGGCGCAACTACAGTCTGTTCTCGCCGCGTTGTCCCGCTGGAGCGATTCCATCGCGCTGTGCGGTGTTGAGATGTACGAAGGCGTCCTCGATAATGAAGTCTCCATTCGCGCGTTCCTGCAACATGCAGTGGCCGTCACGCGAAGACTCGCTGCGGACAAGCGTTTCGACCGCGAGCCCATCCTCCTTTCAGGCGCAGGCTCCGCATGGTACGACGTTGTGGCCGAGGTTTTCTCCGCCGCTAACTTCGGCGACTCCGTTGAAATCGTGCTTCGCCCAGGCTGCTACCTGACGCACGACATCGGCGCGTATCGCGAGGCGCAGACAAAGATTCTTGAACGCAATCCGATCGCGCAGCAGATGAGTTCAAGTCTCCTGCCTGCGCTTCAAGTCTGGGCGTATGTGCAATCGGTGCCGGAGCCGGAGAAGGCGATCGTCGCCATGGGCAAACGCGACGCTGCCTTCGATGCTGGCCTGCCCGTTCCCGCACTTCGTTTCAGGCCGGGCGATGTCGCCCCGCGCGCTGCTCCCCAACACTGGGTCGTTACAAAAATGATGGATCAGCACACTTACCTGCAAATTGCCACACAGGACGACCTTCGCGTAGGGGATATGATCGGTTTCGACATCTCGCACCCCTGTCTTACCTTCGACAAGTGGCGCACGTTACCCGTGCTGAACACCCAGTACGATGTCGTTGATATCGTCGATACCTTCTTCTGATCACCGCCCAATGTGCTCTTGATCCCATTCATTAATACTTCAGGGCGGCGATGTATTTCTATCAGACATATATCCAACCTCTCGCAGAAGGGAACCAGGGTTGGGAACCGGCTCACGCGGGAGCAGGCCAAGGATCTCTTCACAGCCTATGACCGCTGCAAAATCAAAGGGAGGCGGGGCTACGCGATTTTGGAGTTGCTGCTGGGCTGCGCTCTGCGGCGGCGCAGCTGACGGGCTTGGACGTTGGCGGTATCCTGATGCGGGAGGGCCGATGGGTTCGCGTGCCCGATCTTTTGCACCAGTTGGATTGTTAGTCTAGTGCAGGTTTTGAAGGACCTAGTTTTCTTGTACAGGGATATCGAGGCCGATCAGCATTAGCATTTACCGGTTTGCAGCGGCACCGTAGAGAGAGTTTGAGGGAGGAAACCGATGAAGACGATTAAATTGTCCGTCCTGATTACGCTGAGCTTCTGTGTGGCCACGACGCTGCCGATCGCGGCCCAGGTGCAGACCCTGGTGCCTGCGGTGATTCCCGGAGCAAGGCCAGTGACGGTGGAACACATCAAGATTCACGGAGCGTCGCTCGAGGGCAACCTCGAAGGTGAGGCGGTGGACCGCGACGTCATCGTCCTTCTGCCACCGAGCTACCTGCAGGACAAACATCGTCGCTACCCGGTGGTGTACGCTCTGCACGGTTATTCGATTGGTGCTGAGCAGTGGACGCACGAGATTCATGTGCCGCAGACGATTGAGGGTGCGTTTGCGCAGGGAGCGAAGGAGATGATCGTTGTGCTGCCGGACTCGAAGACCGCATATGGAGGGTCGATGTATTCGAGCTCCGAGACCACAGGCGACTTCGAGAAATTCACTGCCCACGACGTCGTTGCCTATATCGATGCGCACTATCGGACGATCCCGGACCGCAGGAGCCGTGGGTTGGTTGGGCATTCGATGGGTGGGTATGGGGCAAGCCGGATCGGAATGAAGTATCCGGATGTCTTCGGCAGCCTGTACATCATGAGCCCGTGCTGCATGTCGCCGCGACCCCCGGGACCACCGCCGG
>DATCDL010000184.1:0-5174 GCA_036510715.1 Acidobacteriaceae bacterium | reverse complement strand
CTTCCGCAAAGATCAACCGATTGGTCTCTTTGTCGCGGACGGATGTTGCCGATTCTCGATAGTCGAGATGCGCTGTGTAGGCGGCTTCGAACACTAATTGAACCGTACCGAAATCTGCGTCCAATGCAATGATCTCCGGCTCTCCCATGAGGGTGAGCCCATCAACGACGACAGTGGCTTCTCCGTCTTCGTCCTCTACCCAAAAGTAGTTGTCTTCGAACGCATCTTTGGTCAGGTCGCTTATTTTTGTCAGATTGTCTTTGATCCGGCTCCGGACGAACTCTGCGCGCTTCTGCTCTTCATTGGCGAGGTAGTCCAACAGTTCGACCAGATCCGTCATTGGGATCAGACCGGTGAATTTCTGGCATCCTTCTCGGAATAATTCATCGCCGGAAACCCCGAACACAAAATCTTCGCGGTCTTCTGCCCACTTACCCAGGGCTTCAAGAATAAATGCATCCGGAAATTCGAACTTCTTGTTCGCCGCGTCACTGAATGGCGGCGTCCCTGCGAAATACTTCGCGAAGACTGGGCCAGCCTCGACGTTCGCCACATCTGCTTTCAAGACTTTGCCGGCCTGGGTGAACTTCTCAAATGCGGCGGACAAATCCTGAATGATTGCTTCATGGTTCATCGGGGCGACTACCGCCGCTGCTTCGGGCAGAGATGAGCTTTTCAAGAATCGTGCCTTCTTGATGAACACTGCGTGGAGTCCAATCTCCTTTTGCACTTCCTCTGCGATGTTGCTTTGGACCTCGCTCAGAGTGACGTCAGTCACCAACAGACGCAACCGGCCTGACTGAAAATGTTTCAGGAGCGCTTGAAAGGGAGCGCTCTTGAAGTTGAACGACGCGGCCACGAAAACCTGCGTGTCGAGAAACACTGTCGAGATGGGCTTAGGGGTAGGAAACACTTTTCCATCATAACGGCCTAGTCACCTATGCTCATGTCCTTGCAAGTGTGCGTTGTCTTTCGTCTAGGCGACGCAAGCTAAAAAGGGGGGAGATCCAGATGGGGATCGCCTTGCCGCCTGGAGGCCGCTGGAATGGACGAACGATCTCTGAGCCGCAAATTGCGAATGATTCAGACATCTTCCGCGCACCAACGGATCAGCGTGGTTTATCGACATCGAGTGACCTGCGGCGTTCACCAACAAAGGCCAACGTCTGATGGTTTTCGGAGAATTCGTACCACGCATCCATCTCACCCCTAAATAGGTCGGCGGGCAGCTTCCTCGATGCGACGGCGTTCTCCCACACGGTGATACCTGTCTCCCTCGCTTCAGTGTCTTCGGGGAGACCTGCCGTGCCGTTGTAGATATCTTGAATCCGCTCCTGTTTGGGTCTGCCGTCATCGGTGTGCATGTACTTCCTCATGGCGAGGTGCCACACGGCGAACTCTTGGATCGAGATGAGTGCGGCGATTCTGGTGTTCTGCAGCCGCGAAGGTCTCACCATCTTGCCTTTACCGATCAAAAACTCCGACGTCACTTCCGCGTCTGCTGAACCGCGCCCTTCGGGATCAAACGGGACGCGAAATCCGAGATCGCCATACATCGCGCCTAACATGTAGTTCGGATCATTCAGTTGAACGAAACTACCCGGAGGAGCGGCGAGCGCCAAGCCACAAACATAATCCGCTGTAGATTTGAACTTCCGTGTGCCTTCCTCGATATGTTCGCGAATTGGCTTGTATGGGTCGAACGAGCTGAATCCGAACGGGGGCATCGAATTCACGATGTCTTTCACTTCTAGCAGAATCTTGCCGTGTGTCGGATGGTCGATCACAAAGTCTATGAGTTGGGCGACGCCGGGCAGCTTTGGTTCACGCTCGAACGCAATGCCATTCGCCGTAAGATAGGCCGCGAGAACGTCCTCGCCGTAGGTCGATTTGTTCGTGCCCTTCGCCATCAACGCACACACCGATGCGGGAAGCCCGCGACCCGATGCGTTTCCTCGGTCTGTATCCATTCCGTGCCGATGTTGGTGTGGGAGAACACCCCGGCGAACTTCACGAATGGAATCATCGGAAGCCACTGCGGGTTGAGGGGATTCGCAGCGTCGGGATGCAACAGGCCAACAATGCGTGACTGAAGGTGATCGACCGCCATGAGGAGAATGGCACCTACGCTCCGAAGGGCGGGCTTGATGATCGGCGCTCCCGTTGCGTCAAGCAGGCCGGTCGGACGCTGGAACACCGAATGCTTCAGGTCGGTGCTCATGTACTCCCTTCCGCCACCGATAGGAACATTGATCTGAGGGGCGGAGGTCATCAGGTACTCTGCGGCGAGCGTATCCATGAGGATGCTCGCAAACGCATGATCGGACGCGATGGCAAGAACGGTGGGCATGCCCTGCCCGGATAGCTGTTTGGCTTTGCCCTGTACCTTCGCCTTTAGCTTTTCGGTAATGAGCGCAAACGCCCCGCCGCCAGCTCCCGTGATTTCCGCCGCCAGGCCGGAACGCTCCGCCACCATCTCGGAATCCAGAGATGTGGCTTCGACGAGAAAATGATCTAGCTTCGCGTGCATGGCGCAAAAGTCTGGACCGCCAGTGCCAGCATCTTCGAAGAGGCGCGGCTCCAGTTTCTCAGCACGGAGCCAAGAGAACACGACAGCCTCCGCCTGGGCAGCCGCAGGGTCGCTCTTCTCGCGCTTCAGAAATTGGGTGCAGTGATTCGCGAGGTCGCGATTACGCCCAAGATAGCTGCGATAGGACTCGTGGACATCCCTTAGTGTGTCGCCCATGTTGTCTGGTGCCTGAGAGTTTCGCATCTTGCGCGCCTTTTCTCATTTTATCGGTCCTGAGACCGACCTTTATCTGTGACTTCGCAGCGACAAGGGAGGCCGACGGCAGCCAAGGGGGATGATGCAGGAGGACGTTGCCCTGCCGTGAAGCCGGCGAGCGGGGCCGGAAAGAAGAGCGGGACGAGGGGTGCAGGGAGAAACGAACGCGGGTTCTCGATTTTGGAGCGGAAACAAAATGAGAGGAGGCAGGCTCGCCACCCATTGGAGAGATGAACACCAAACCGCTTTCCTGGCCTTTGGAACCGACTTCATGTCTTTTTTCCCCTGGCGTAAAAGTTCGGTGGAAACGCCTTTTTCTCGCTGGTCGAACGTAAGATCGAAAGAGCAACTTGTTCTGTGAGAAGAGTTTGTGAGAGACGACTTCAGCGCACGAACAATCGATCAGCTTGCCAAGCGTGCCGGGACCGTTTGTTCAAATCCCGGATGCGGCAGACCGACGTTTGGCGCTGCCCAGACCCACGATAGTGTCGTGAATGTCGGAGTCGCCAGCCATATCACGGCGGCCGCGTCCGGCGGCCCTCGGTACGACCCGAGTCTTACGAGCGAACAGCGCCGACATCAATCCAACGGGATTTGGCTTTGCCAGATACACGGGAAGGCTGTTGATTCTGACAGCGGCCATTTCACGGTCGAGATGCTCCGTGAGTGGAAACGCCTCGCAGAGGCGAAGTCCTTTGCTGCTATCGTCGTGACAAACGGAACGCAGGAACCGGCGATCTCTCCCGGTGGTCTGGAAAACAGCGAGGACGCAGCAGGCACAGCGCGTCTCTTTGTTGCGGCCAAGAACGATCTTGATGCTTTCAAGCGCACTCCCGGCTGGCCGAAACACCCGATCGAACTTAGCTTGAAGATGACGCGTGGTGAGAACTCTCAGGCGTTCCATGCGTCGGCGCTCGCTAACGCTATCGTTGCATTCAATGAGATCGTCCTCATAGCCGCTCCCGGTACTGGCAAGACAACAACACTGCTTCAGGTAGCGGAGGCTATTCTCTCTCGCGAGAACTCCGTCGCCGTATTCATCCCTTTAAGCGAATGGTCCTTGCATTCGGATTCGCTCTTGCTATCGGTCGCGCGACGTAACGCCTTCGTCGGAAGCGGTGAGGACCAGCTTATACAGCAAGCACGGCAAGGACGGCTTGTCTTGCTATTGGACGGTTGGAACGAGCTTGACTCTGTCTCCCGGCAGCGAGCGAGGAGTGAGATTCAAAGGCTCCAAAGGGATTACCCCGGCTTGGGCCTAGTAATCAGCACGCGTCGTCAGGCACTGGATGTTCCGATCTCAGGGCCCGTGGCTGAGGTCGAGGCTCTGAACGAAAACCAGCAGATGGAGATTGCGCGCTCACTTCGCGGCACTCAGGGTGAGGCTCTCCTCGATCATGCTTGGCGGACACGAGGCATAAGAGGCCTGGTGTCTATCCCGCTGTACTTGACTGCATTGCTGGCGCATGCCGAAGGCGAAAGACTGCCCACAAGTAAGGAAGAAGTGCTTCGGCTGTTTGTAACGGAACATGAGCGAGACAGCGACAACGCGGAGGTACTGCGCCGCGAGATGTTTGGATGTCACTCGGACCTCCTGAGAGCACTTGCTGTTGAATCGACCCTATTGGGAAGCACGACTCTATCCGACAGCCAAGCACGCGCAGCAATCAAACGCGAAGAAAGCCGCTTGATTTCAGAGGGGCAGATTAACGGGTTGGCGCAACCGACATCCATTCTGGATTTGCTGGTAAGCCACCATCTCTTAATTCGATCTGGAGGGGATTCTGGAGGGTACTCGTTCCAGCACCAGCAGTTTCAGGAATGGTATGGCTCATTCAAAGTTGAAGATCTTATGCGAAAGGCGGAGGCGGGTGACAGTGACAGCAAACTGGACTTGAGGCTCGGCCCGTTGAATAACCGTGCATGGGAGGAGTCCGTTTTATTCGCTTGCGAGCGGGCATCGCGAGCAGATGAAAGCGGCTCCCGAGCAGTAGGTGCAGCCATATTGGAAACAATGGGAATTGATGCAATGCTCGCAGCGGAAATGATTCATCGATCGGCCGCACCTGTTTGGGAGATAGTGAGGAGCCAGGTTGTCGAATTTGCAGAACGATGGCATAAGAGCGATACGGTAGATCGCGCAGTGCAGTTCATGATAACGACGGGTAAATCTGATTTTGCGTCCACACTTTGGCCGTTGCTGGCGAACGAAGACGATCAGATTTACCTAAGTGCGTTTCGCGCCGCGCGCCGTTTTCGGCCTGCAGTGCTCGGCTCTGATATTGAGCAGCGTCTCGCGTCGCTACCGGAAAAGACACGTGCCGCGATTGCTTCCCAAATAGCTTTTGAAAGTGGTATCGACGGAATTGAGACGGCTGCGAGGCTCGCA
>DATCDL010000183.1:0-23110 GCA_036510715.1 Acidobacteriaceae bacterium | reverse complement strand
CCAGCTACGCGGGGCGCGTTCATCACCAGAGCTTCCGCATCGGCATCGTGCAGCCGCCGAGCTTCAATCCCGAGCGCATCCCCGCGCTTATCGAGGAGACACATCACCGGCTGGCACGGGTGCAGATCGAATGTCTTCCCTACGAGAAAGTGCTTGCCAAGTACGACAGCCCGACGACGTGTTTTTTCGCTGATCCGCCGTACTTCGGGGTCAAGCATTACAAATTCAACTTCGCCCCGGAGGATTTTCGACTGCTGGCCCAGCGCTTTGGCAACGTGAAAGGTAAGTTCGTGCTCTCGCTGAACGATGTCCCGGAAACCCGCGCGATCTTCGAGCCATTCCAAATTCGCGGCATTGAAATGCCGTACACGGCCCAAAAGGTCGCAGGTCGTCGATTCCGTGAACTGCTCATAACGAATTTCTGACGCCTGCCAAAAATCCCGTCAAGCATTTTCTGACCCTGTGTTTCTCCAGTGCGCCTTGAGGCAACTTGTTGAATCCGATGGCTCGCGCGCCGCACCGCGTAGAACGTTGTTACCGTTATCGTCACCCTGCCCGCCATACTCGCCCCATGTTTCACATCCTCGAACAACTCATAAGTTCGGTTTGGAACCGCCTGCAAGGGCGGCGACAGGCACGGAAGGAAACCGGCGGCACCGTTGCGCTCGGGTTCCAGGTTGCGGATGAACAGACGACGCGGCGGCGTATAGGGCTGAGCCCGACCCGGCGCACCATGCATATGGCGCTCCTCGGAAAGACGGGGGCTGGAAAGAGTTCGCTCCTTAAGAACCTCTGCCTGCAGGACATCGAAGCCGGACGCGGGTCCGTGTACTTTGACCTGCACGGCGACGCGACACCGTTTCTCCTGCGTGCCATTGCCGCAGAAGAGAGGAAACGGCAAGAGGATTTGAGCGACCGGCTCATCGTGATCTCCCCCGGCGACCCGGACATGTCCGTGGGTCTCAACCCGCTTGGGGAAGGTGAACCGGACTTCGTCTCCATTGCGGAAATGGCGGAACTGCTGAAGATGCATTGGGGTCTGGATCGCTTTGGCGCCCGCACGGACGAGCTACTGCGCAATGCGCTGTATACGCTCGCCGCAAACGGGCTCACGCTCCTCGAACTCTCACCGCTGCTCACGCACGCCGGATTCCGCGCTTCATGCCTCAAGCGGGTTCCGAACGCCGAGGTGCGACAGTACTTCGAATTACGGTACGGGCAAGTGAGCGAACCGATGAGGGCCACCATGCGCGAGCCGATCCTCAACAAGATATCGGCCTTCACCGCCGACCCGCGCTTCCGCCATATCGTCGGGCAAACAAGATCCACCTTCTCCCTCCGGGAGGCGATGGACAAAGGGTATCGAGTCATCGTGAATCTTGACAAGGGCAAGCTGGGCGCACACGCGCTCACGCTCGCTGGCCTGTTCTTCACCATGTTGAAGAATGCCCTCTTCACCCGCGAAAGGCGGGCGCTCTACAGCATTTATTGCGATGAGATCCAGAACCTTGTTGCCAATACGAGTGATGTAGAGACCATGCTTTCGGAGGCGCGCAAGTTCGGGGTAGGCATCGTTTCGGCGAATCAATTCCTCGACCAGTACCCTGCGCCGATGCGCGCGGCGATTCTCTCGGTCGGCACTCATATCTTCTTCCAGTTGTCGAGCACCGACGCGACGACCATCGCGCAGATGCTCGATGGCGGTAAGTCGCTCGCCGAGCGGTTGAAGAACCTGCCCCAACGGCACTTCATCCTGAAGAGCGGTGCCGATCACTGGGTAGAAGGCAGCGCTCTAACCAACTGAGCTACGTCCCCTCTGCAATTTCAATCGCTTAACGCAAATCGCAGAATTTACTGTCTTTTCTTACTGTCCACTCCTTCGCCTGTTTCCATATTTTCCACCGGATATAACCGAATTCCGGGATCAATGGACAGAATGGACAGTAAGCCAAAGCCCAACTTCTGTGTCCACAGACAAGCGAGAGAGAACCGCGAAGTTTGTCACCACTCCGTTGCTCAAATTGTACCAAACGAATCGGCCTAGCGAGAATGGTCGCCCCGAAGGCTGTCGAACTTCGCGAGAACGCGGAGAGACTCTATCTCGGGTTCATAGAGCCTGCAGGCCTCTTTCAGATCGCATTATGATGGATGTTTGGCAATCTGTAACGACACTCAGAATTTTCACAAGAGGGAAGGCAAGACGTGTGCTTTTCAGCAACAGCAAACTTTGTTGGCAGCGGAGTTCGTCGCGCCGTTGGCATCGTCACATTGACGAAGGTGAAGCACAGGCGCGAGCTGCTTTTCGCGGCGGTACCTACGCTATTCGCCGTCCATCAGTTCATCGAGGGATTCGTTTGGCTCGGATTGGATGGGACCCTTTCGCCGACCGTGATGCACAATATGGCTGCAGCATACATGTTATTTGCGCAAGGACTTCTCCCGTTTTTGCTGCCGCTAAGCGTGCTGCTTTTCGAACCTGACTTGAAAAGTCGGAGGCGCACGCTGCCCTTCGTCGTGGTCGGCGGAGCAACAGGTCTCTATGTATTGTGGGCGTTAGCGGCGTACCCGACGCAGGCCTACATCCAGGGAAACAGCATTACGTACCTTAATCAAGGGACAAACCACCCAGTGATGGCCATCTTTTATGTGTTCGCAACATGCGGCGCTCTGCTGTTCTCGAAGGTGAGGGCTATCGTGGTCTTCGGCGTGGTAAATCTGTTGATTCTCCTGGTTGTATCCGCGGTGAAGGAATACGCGTTTACGTCGATTTGGTGTGCGTATGCGGCGATTGCAAGTCTGATCATCCTCGCCTATTTTTGGAGAAGCAGCAGTGACCGGCCCTTCCTCTACGCACAACCTTCGTGAGGGCCAGTTTGAAGCTCCATAGAAGTGGACCTCACGGTGTGGTCTGCCCGATCTTTTGTGCCAGCGTGAGCGTTAGTGTAGCGCAGTTCCCAATCTCTATGCACTGCCGCCGCCCAGCACCATCAAACAGGCAATCAGCGCGCTCCATCCATTTCCTCACCATTCTCAGTTCTCTGGCGTTTCTGGTGGTACATATCACGCTAGTCGTCATGATTGGATTCGCGCACAACATGAACCACATCGTGCTCGGCACCAACGATGAGGGCCGGGTGGGCATCTGGCTTGGCTTCGTGGGCATTGGCGTCGTGGCTGTTTGCTGGACAGCTGTTCACTAATCTCTCATGGATTAGCCGCGCGCGCTGCAGCATGTGCTCAAGGTCGTCACCCATCCCATGCTACTGCTCACGCTGAACCAGCTCATGCCGCAGCAGCTGTATTCGGAGCAGGACATTTCGAATTACTTCTTGCCCAACGGCAAGTTGCCCGTGCGGGACGACTGGAAGCGTCTGCCAGAGCGCGGCCTCTGCGATTTCAAGCTCAAGGTTAGCGGCCTCGTCGATAATCCGGTAGATCTCTCGCCGGCCGACATCGCGATGTATCATTGCATTCAAGGCTGGTCGGGCATTGCCAAATAGGCGGTCTGGCGATGAAGACGTTGGTTGAACTCGTACAACCGAAACCGAACGCGAAGGTGGTTGCGTTCTTCTCCTTTTTGGGGTCCATGTTTGAGGACCTGAACTACGAAACCCAAAGCCTTGAGAACGTGCTCAAACCGGAATGCCTGCGTGCCTCCGAGATGGACGGCCAACCGCTCACCGAAGTATACGGAGCACCGCTCCGGCTTAGAGTCGAAAATCAGCTTGGTTGCAAGGTGATCAAATGGATTGAGCAGCTCGAGTTCATCGAATCCGAGAAGACTATCGGGCGGGGCGAAGCCGGCTCGAATGAAGATGATGAATACTTCGACCTCCTGCCGAATATCTGATGACGTCTCCCTCTGAGCAGGCCAATAAGAATATCGAGCAGATAGAGATAGAGTTTGAGCACGTAGAGGTGCTGCTCAGCCATTTGCGGCTCAAATGGCTGCTGCGGCACTTCCCGGCGCGACTGGTCCGGGCTGCATACGTCTGCGTGAACAGCTTTGTCACCATCGCGTTACTTGCCGTGCTCGCCCTCATCACCGGTAGCCCGTTCGTGTTTCCGTCACTCGGTCCAACAGCCTATCTCTTCTTTTTTTTGCCGATGGCTGAGTCGTCCAGTCCGCGCAACGCGATTCTAGGACATGCAATTGGCCTGATCTGCGGGTACGCGGCGTTCACGCTAACCGGGGTTTCCGGAACGCCGCTGGCGATGCAGGCCGGTATGCACGATCCGAAGATCCTGGCCGCTGCGCTATCCCTGGCAGCGACAGGCGCGCTTATGGTTCTGTTCAAGGTAAGCCACCCTCCCGCGGGAGCCACTACGCTCATCGTTTCTCTCGGCATCATCTCCCAGCCGAAAGATCTCTTCATCATTGAGGTGGCAGTCCTGCTTCTCACGGTCCAGGCCCTGATCATCAACCGGCTTGCCGGCTTGCCTTATCCCTTTTGGCGGCATCATAAGTCCGCTACCGATGGCGGTAGCGGGAAATAGCCTGCACCCAGGAATCGCCCATTGACCAACGGATGGCTCCGCGAGATACATGGCCGACTCGCCCGGTACAGCGTGAAGCTCAGGCCAGCGCCAGCGGAATTGCCCCTTTCCATCTTCCCTGGGCCGTCAAAATGAGCTCGACTACCTCGCGCGCGGTTCCCTCGCCTCCCTGGCTCCTGGTCACATAGTGGCTGATCGCCTTCAGTTCGGGGACTGCATTCGCCACAGCGATCGCCAACCCGACACGCCGGGCTATTACCATGTCTGGAAGGTCGTCACCCATGTAGGCTACTTCGTCCGCGCCTACCTGAGCCTTGCGCATGCAATCCTCAAAAGCCGCCGTCTTGTCAGCCTGACCCAGATACACAAAGTCCACATGCGATTCCTGAGCCCGCTGGGAGACCGCCGAGGAATGCCGTCCGGTGATAAAGCCTGTCTTGATCCCCATCGTGTGCGCCAGTTTCAGACCCAGACCATCCTGCGAGTTGAAGACCTTCATTTCCGCGACACCCCCGTTGTTCGGAAGAGAGATGAGACAAACTCCGCCGTCGGTGAGCGTGCCGTCAATGTCCATAAGGAAAAGCTTGATCTTCCTGGCACGATCGAGCAGAGCGGAATCCGTGAGCGGATCATTGGTCATGAAAACGATCTTATCGCATCAAACTTTGACGGCTTCCATCATGGTGGGTGTGTTGCACATCAGACGCGAGCAGGGAGCGATCCTTCTTGACTTACTTCGGCGAGTTATAGACCCGGTATGGCAGCATGTCTATTTCCTTGAGGACCAGGCCAAAACCAGGCCGCGATAAATCCGGAGATAGAAATCCCTTCGTGACCTCAAGCGCGCCGTCGAACGCCATATTTTCGATGCGCGCGTGATCATAGAAATATTCCACATTGATGGCGCGCTGCGCTCCGCAGCAGGCATGTGCGTGGATCGACGGCGAAGTATGGGCCGAGAGGGGCATCGAGCGGCTTGCGCACAGCGCGTCGGCCAGCAAGAAGCCGGTAATGCCCGCGCACCGAGTAGCATCCGCCTGCAGAACGTCGACTGCACCCGCCTCCAGCATGCGCCGGAAGTACCAGGAATCGTATCCATACTCGCCTGCCGCGATGTCCATTCCGGGCGGTCCCTGATCGCGGATCAGACGCAATCCTTCAAGGTCGTCAGAAGAGACCGGCTCTTCAAACCAGGTCACATCGCAATCTCTGAACCGGCGCGCCTGCTCAAGAGCTTGTTTGCGTGTGTAAGCGCCGTTCGCATCGACAAAGAGATGGACTTTCGGTCCAATGGCCGCGCGCGCCGCGCGAACACGTTCGACGTCGGCGGCCGCATCGCGGCCTATTTTCATCTTGACGGCGAGGAAGCCCGCTTCCGCCCAACCTCCGAGTTGTTCACGCAGCTTCGAATCGGAATAAGAAGTAAAACCGCCACTCCCATATACCATGATTTGTGTGCGCACCAGTCCGAGGAGTGCCGCTACGGAAACTTTGAGAAGCTTGCCCTTCAGGTCCCAAAGGGCGTTATCGACCGCAGCAATGGCCATGGAAGAGATTCCCGGCCGGCCCAGATTGCGAATTTGTTCGAGCATCTTGCGCCATGCGGCGCCATTGGCCAGGGCATTGTGGCCAGTCAGCATCGGCGCAAGCGACTCATCGATCAGATGTGCCGTGGCGACATCCGCATAGCTATAGCCAAGTCCTTTTTCTCCGCCGGCAATCACTCCGACAAGGACCAGGGAGGTCTTGTCCCATTGAAACGTTCCGTCTGACTCCGGCGTTTCGGTCGGAACTGTGTAAACGGAGACCTGAATGCGTTCGATGCTTGGGCTGGATTGCATAATCACCTCAATCTAAATCCTGGGCATGCCATGACCCCATGTATCCGGCGGAGACAAATCGCGCCGCATAGGAGGTTTTTGGTCATTTGGCTTATGCGATGTAAAGACTTCGTTTCCCTCTCGGATGAGGTAATCGGCCGTGCGCGCAGCCAGGGCCATAATGGTCAATCCCGGGTTGGCCGATCCCTGTGTGGGCATGATGCTGCCGTCGCAGATAAACAAGTTCGCAATATCGTGCGTTCGTCCGAACTGGTCGACGACCGAGGTCTCCGGATCGTTCCCCATGCGCGCAGCTCCGACCAGATGGGCGTACCGGGCCTCCTGTACGACCTCCGTGGCGCCCGCTGCCCACATGACCTCCATGGTTTTGTTCTTCCCGTATTCAATCAGCTTTTGATCGTTGTCGTAGAGGTTGAAGGTGGCTTTGGCGATGGGAATACCGAGGCGATCTTTTTCTTCCGCCAATTGCACGCGATTCTCTGCATGAGGCAGAATTTCTCCGAGAAATCCGAAGCTCGCCCAATGGTTGTAATCCATCATGACGCTCCGCATCCCCCACCCCCAGGCGCCTTTTGCGGTCATCATCTGTCTGGCGAAGGCCATAGGCAACGGACCTACCGTCTGGATCGCAAACCCGCGCGCGAAGCCGCGTTTCGGGTCAGTCTCATAGAACTCTTCGGTCAAGGCGTGCGCCGGCGGGGCTTTGTACATGCGGACCAGCTCCTCGAAACGGCCGAGCACTACATTGCCGGCCTGCGCCATCAGGTAACGGCCTACGCAATCGCTGGAATTTGCGAGTCCGCGCTCAAATCCCGGACAGGCGGAATTGAGCAAGAGGCGAGGTGTCTCAATGGAATACCCCGCCACGACCACAGCCTTTGCTTTTTGAAAGCGCTCGCGCCCTTCCGAATCGAAGTAGGAAATTCCTAGCACGCGCCGATCGCCGCCTACGTGGATACGCGAAACCATGCAATTTGGACGAATCTCCGCTCCGTTTTCGATTGCATCCGGCACATGCGTGATGAGCGTGCTTGCCTTCGCGCCGACCTTGCACCCCTGGATGCAGAAGCCGCGATAAATGCAGTGCGGGCGGTCGCCGCGAGAGCCGTTCAGGATGGCCACCGGCCCTCCTGCCGAGACTCCGATGCCCAGCTTCGTGCAGCCTCGAATCAGCGCATCGCCCACACCCCCCATCGGATGCGGTCCGTAAGGATAGCCATGAGGATCGCCCCAGGGATAATACGACGGGCCAGAGACAGGGAGTTCCAATTCCATGAGTTCGTAGTAAGGCTTCAGGTCCGAGTAAGAGATGGGCCAGTCGACACCGACGCCGTCCGTCGAATGGATGCGAAAATCGGAGGGATGCAGCCGTGGCGTGAAAGAGGCCCAGTGGACGGTTCCTCCGCCGACGCCCTTGCCGCAGTTGTTCGCGCCAAATGCCAATGGGTGTTTGCCACCTGTAATCCGCAGATCGTTCCAATAAAGGTTATGAGCCCCTTTTTCATCGCTCACCCAATCGCGTTCGGTATCCCAAAACGGCCCGGCATCGAAGCCGATCACGTGGAATCCCGCTCGCGCCAGCCGTTGTAAGAGCACTCCGCCTCCGGCGCCCACGCCCACGATGACGTAATCCACCTCTTCCCCTTCAGAGAAGCGATGCATCGGGGTCTCGATACGCTGGATGGAGCCGAGCATGTGCGGCTTCCCATTCGGTGGATGAAACTCTCCCAGAAGCGGCGACTTCAAAGAGTCCCTCCGTTGCCCGGTGAACTGGGATGATCCGAATGTCCCGCGACCTGTTCAAATTCGCCTGAGACAGAGATGTCTGGAGCTTTCCAGTCGTAACGCTTTTCCTTTACCTCCCAGGTCTCCGCTTCGCCGTGCTCCAGGCGCATGTAAGCCCGCGGATAGGCCGGCCCGCCGAATCCGATCTCATCCCAGGCCCAGGGATGCGAGTAATATGCGTCTGTGCAGTCGGAAACCAGCAGCATCCAAAAGCGGTGGACGGGCATTCGTTTCCAGATTTCATTCGCCGCGGAGGGTTTGCCGTCGTGGAGCGAGCGAAGAATTTCATCCTGCTCGCGCAGGCTAATTTTCAGAAAACCGGAACCATATCGATGCTGCGCGATCTCCTCGATGGCCTGCAATCCCAACCGGTATGCTTCGCGATCCGGCGGCATATCTTCGTACTGGTAGCCGTCGTGCGAGTTCTCGTAAAGCCGTTTGTCGATTTGCGGCACGATGGGGATCTTGTGAGATTCGTCGCGGTCATCCTGTGGAAGAACGCGATTGCAGACCGCGTTCAGAAGACGAGCATCCTGCGGACTGAAGAATCGGATCACGGGAACATTGTTGACCCGGTCCAAAACTACTTCACGCGTCTTCGCGTCCCAAAATTTCTGTTGGCCGAGCGTGCTGAAGCGTGGATAGTATCCTGGCTGAGCCATAGGACCTATCGGCTTTCCTGTATGTGGATCGACCGGGCGGGTGTCTGCGTTTTCAGCCGGAGCTCTCATTTACGCTTCTCTCTCCGAAGCAGGCTGGCGAGCAGTCCCAGAACACCACAGGCGGCAAACAGCAAGGGCGCAAACAATGGAGGTCCATAGACAATGTTGTAAATTGGCTTCTTCAAGCCGCCGGGGCGCCGCAAGACGCCGCGCGCATGGTAGCCGAAACCCACGGCTCCATCGACGATCGCCACAGCCGAAAGAGCGGGAAGCCAGGTATGTGCAACCCGAGGGCTCTTGACTGCGCCAATCCCAGCCGCCATCAACATGGGCGCGACGATCACCGGCGTCCATTGCGCCTTATAACGGAAGTTGTTTTTGTAATGCGAGTACCAGGCTTCAAATCCGCTAAAGAACGCCGAGACGACGGTCGCGATCGCCATCTGCTTTTGGAAACGGCCCTCGCGCACATCCTGCGTCCAGCTGATTGGTTCATGTTCGCTGGTGATGAGCTTTGCCCAATGATGCGCATGCGCGGGACGAGGCAAACCTCGAACGTCGGCGTGCTCGCCGCGGCGAAGAAACGCGGCAAGAAAGCCGAGGTAGGCGCTCACGCCAAACAGCAATGGGGCGAAGATTGGCGGACCCATGACCATATTGACGATGGGAAGCCGCCATCCGCCAGGCTTACGATGAATACCTCGCACATGAAAATAGAAGCCCACTACACAGTCGCCGAGCGTTACGATCGAGATCACCGGCAGAAGGGTCCGCGCCGCGCGTCTGCTGAAGAAGCCGGACAGCCCCGCTACCGCCAGTGCTCCGCTCAGGATCACGGGCGTGTACATGACTTTGCGGCTGTAGCTGCCTCGATAATGCTCATAGGCAACTTCAATCCCGCTCATCACGCTGGATAATCCGGCCAAGAGCGCCAGCCAGCGCTGAAAACGCCCTTCGCGTATGTCCAGATCGATCTCTCGAACCTCGCGCTCGAGTCCATGATCGAGTCGATGCTCGAGTCCATGGCTGAGAGCGTTCGATGGCGCGCCCGCCGGCTGCTCTTGTTCTCGACTAAGAGTCATGCTGTTCCCCTGTAAAACGTTGGAAGGCCGCTTTCGCTTCAGGAATCGCGAGGGGAAGCGCCACAAAGGTGGCTGCTACCGTCAGAAGACACCAAAAACAAAAAGCTTGGTTTTTCGTCCACTCATCCACCGCGAGCTTACTGGCGAGCGTGACATCCATCATGATCTTCCCGGCCATGCACAGGGGAATCCATGGATGCGTCTTCCAGCGGTTCTGCGCTCCAGTGCTTGCGAGACATGCAGTCACTCCGTAATTCACCAGCCCGAGCAGAGCATCGGGAGCCGCAAAATGCGAGTACGCCTCCGGGGAGCTGGTCACCTTGTCGGTATTGAATCCGGGCAGGCGTGGCTCAGGAATGGTTTTCAGAATGCCCATCTGGTACAGCGCGATGCCTCCCATCACGCCGACCGAGAAGAGGGACAGTCCCACGACGCCGCGACGACGCTTCAGGAATCTACTCGAGCCCTCGCGCAAGTCGTCGCTTAGCTCTTCGGGGCTCACAGCGTCATTCATTTATCTCCTCCTTCTCAGGCCGAGGAAGAAGAGTCCTCCTACGACGACTGCCGCCGACACGACGAGACCGCGGTGCGCCGATAGATTCAACGATGCGAGGTTTATCGAGCTCTGCACGCTGAAGGTCTTGGCGGAGCTATCAAAGATGCCATGGGCGGAATATTCACCCTCCACAGGTTCGAATAAATTGTCCGGGCGATCGGGAGATACGGGTTCAGACGTCTGTTGGCCGTCAATGCCGTATTTCGCCAGGTAGCGGTCAGCGAAGCAAGGAGCGATTTCCTCGCCGTAGATCGCCTCCACCGTGGGCCAACCGACGTACACCTCGCGCCGTTTATGGCTGGCCGCCCAAACAATTGCGCGCGCTCCCACCTCCGGCTGAAAGATCGGAGGCACCGGCTGCGGATGCCGTGGGAGCCGCGTGCGGCACCAACTGAACTGCGGCGTGTTCATCGCCGGCAGCATCACCGCCGTGATATGCACGTTGCTTCGATCGTGAATCAGCTCGGAACGGATCGAGTCCGTGAATCCCACGATTGCGTGCTTAGCCCCACAGTATGCGGATTGCAGCGGGATGGAGCGATACGATAACGCCGAACACACCTGGACGATAGTGCCGCGATTGCGCGCATGCATGCGCTTCAACGCCGCCATCGTCCCATAGACCTGTCCCAGATAGGTGACCTCCGTGGCGCGCTTGAATTCTTCCGGTTTGATCTTGAGGAATGGCGCAAAGATTGTCGTCATTGCGTTGTTGACCCAAATATCAATCGGCCCCAGTTCCTGTTCCACCTTCTCTGCCGCATCTTCAACCTGCTGCGCATTCGCAACGTCCACGGGCAGCACTAACGCTTTTCCGCCCGCCTCCTCAACTTCGCGCCGGGCCGACTCCAGACGCTCGTGCTCGCGCGCGATCAACCCGATATGCGCCCCCTGCCGCGCGAACTCCGTGACCACGGCGCGTCCTACTCCCGCGGATGCGCCGGTTACTACAACCACTTTCCCTCGATTTGGGTTTTCCATTCGGCTCCTTCTTACTGCACACGCAACTGATGATTCTGGCCTTCCCACTCTTTACGTTTCGTCCGGAGGAATGTGAAGTCGAGTTGCGATTGAAAGTCGGCAGGAGCCACGTCGAAGTACCCGCCGCCGATGGTCCTGTTCCGCTCGCGCGAATGAAGCTGCACAGATGAAAGCCGCGATGATCACCGCCATGGTGGAGGGAGAATAGCCGCTCGCTTCCTCCCAACGTTCTTCACCCGTTACCGGCCCGCTGTGCAGCAAAAAAGCGACAGCCCGGTTTACCATCAACCGCGGATCGAACTGACCCAGGAGTTGAAACTGATGAAGACGCCAGGCGAGCAGTACGGGAAAAGCAACTTCATCCAGTTGCATTCCCGTCCAGAAAGCTTCCCCATTGACCCAGAAATTCTGCGGGAAACTGCCGTCCTCTTCCTGCCGGGCGGCCAGATAGATTAGGGCGCGCAGGGGCGCCTCGGTATTGCCCGCCGCGAGCAACCCCATGGCGCTCTCCACCATGTCGCGGGTCCAAACCAGGTGATAACCGCCCTTCCCTTGTTTGTCGTTGCGCGCCTCGCCCCAGGGAATCGTGAGTGAAGCCACGAACGCGCCCTTGTAGAGTTTGTCTTCGTGCGTCAACAACAGGTTGTAACTTGAATCAAACAGCCGGCCCTTGTCTCCGCTGAACTTTTTGAGAGGCTTCGCCCCCTTCACCGCCGTCTTCCATTGATCCATGAAGAGTTGGCGGCGATCTGCGTAAGAATGACCGAGACTTTGGAACAGATTCGACGCGGCACAGGAAAGAGTTTCTCCGAAGGCAACGCCGACGGTGAACTCCCGCGTCTTTGAAAGGTCCAATTCGCCGATGAGGGCCACGTTTCCATTCCTGGCCTCATCGAATTCGAAATCCATCCTGCGGTTCTTCTTGAGGTCGGTGTACCCGTCGCAATGCCCGACATATCCGCAGGAGAGTTGCGAATAGGCACAGGAAGCGCCCACTACAAGCCAGCGGTTCTCTTTCTCCGCAACGAGCAACTCCCGGCCTGACGCTTCGATCACAAATGCGTTGTTGCCTTCTCCTCCGACCTCTAAATGAGGAGCGCACAGCACATAGGTTTTGAGGTCTCGAAGGAAGTCGCCGTTTCCCTCGATTTTCGCATGGAGCAGAACGCAGGGCCGGGTGGGTTCCACGATGATTTCTTTGGTAAGCGAGAAGCGTCCCTCGGAATCGCGCCTGGTAATTCGATAGCCCTGAGAAGGCGTCAGCCGCTCGACCTGATAATCGAGATCGAGCTTCTCTTCCAGAAACAAGCCGTTCCCATCGGAGAACAGAAACTCCAGGTCGCGTAGTTGAGGACGATCGACGGTCGGATAATAAACCTCCGTGAGGATGCCGCGCCAGATTGTGAACCAGACTCGGCCACCGGTCGAATGCGCTGTGCCAACTCCATCCTTGTCGGCATGCGTCCAACGAGGTTCGTCGCCTGGGGCTCCGAATGCGCTCTTATTTCCGCGAAAGTGTGCCATCGAATCTCCTGCTGCTACCCGTCGATCGTTAACTCGGCGGCCCGGCACTGAAACGGCGTCAGCAACTCCACGCCCACTTCAGTCACCGTCACCATATCGCAATGACGGACGCCTCCGTAGCCGCCGATTTAGATGGCGGGTTCGACGTTGAACACCATACCGGCTTCGAGAGTGTCCTCAGATTTTGGATGAAGGCGCGGTCCGTCATGCGCTCCGGGTTCTTCACGCTAGATAACTTCCCGGATCTTGTCTTCGAGAACAGTCTTGATAATCTTCCAACGGTCTTTTTCGCCTTTTCCCAGAGCTTCGGCAAAATGCAGAGCCTGTTCGGCGGATATATTTCCCGGCAATGGCGGCTCATTCGGATCCACGACCGCCTGAATCACCGCGGGGCCGGGGTGGGCGAGCGCCTGCCTCAAGACGCTCTCTGCGTCCTTAGGGTCCTCAATGGTGAAGCCGGCGGCTCCGCAACATCTTGCGTATCCCGCAAAATCGATCGGCTGCAGGTCTACGCCGAACTCCGGATTGCCTTCCTGGGCCATCTGCTCCCATTTGATCTCCCCCAAAACATTGTTTTTGATGACGATCACTTTGACCGGCAGCTTGTATTTCACCAGGGTCGCGATCTCGCCCATCAGCATGGTGAAGCCACCGTCGCCGACGATGCAGACGACCTGGCGACCGGGATAGGCCACTGACGCTCCGATGCCGTATGGGAGGCCATTCGCCATGGTTGCAAGCGAACCCGAAAGCGAGAATTGCATTCGATCGCGGATCTCGATGTACCGGGCCGTCCAGGTTGCGATCGTGCCGCTATCGGAACAAACGATGGCATCGGAATCGAGCAGCTTATTCAGTTCATAGGTGACGACCTGAGGCTTCATCGGCATATCGCTCCGCGTGCCCCGCTTCTCCATGAGCTCATTCCAGGCGGTCATGCGCTTCTGCGACCTTTCGAGGAAGCTCCGGTTCTGCTTATGCTCGATCATGGGCAGGAGAGCGCGGAGCACGCTGGCGCAATCGCCGACGAGACCCACATCCACAGGATGCCGCAAGCCGATCCGCGTGGGATCGCGATCGATCTGAATCGTTTTCGCCTGTCCCGGCTTGGGCAGAAACTCCATATACGGGAAGCTGCTGCCGACGATGAGAAACGTATCGCACTCCTTCAGCGCGTCTTGCGACGGAGCAGTGCCGAGCAGCCCGATGCCTCCCAGCGCATAGGGATTCCTGTCCGGGATGGCAGCCTTCCCGAGCAACGCCTTGATGACCGGCGCGGCCGCTGCTTCGGCCAGAGCGAGAACCTCTTCCCGGGCGCTCAGGCAACCGCGGCCGATGAGCATCGCCACCTTCGATCCGCTATTGATCAGGTGCGCCGCCTGCTTCAGAAGCCGCTCGGGCGGATTGGGATGAGGCGCGGCAAACAGGTCACTGCTGTGTTCGGGGATGTTCGCCGAAGAACGTTCGCCCTCTGACTTCGTCCACTCCTGAATATCCTTGGGTATGGTGATATGAGAAACGGTTCTGCGGGCCAGCGCAGTCTTGATTGCCTCGTCTACTACATTGATAAGGTGGGCTGGACCCATCACCCGCTGGTTGTATGCAGCGACATCCATATACAGCTTGTCGAGATCGACATCCTGTTGATAATGCGTGCCAATGAGGTCGTGAAAGGTATGGCCAGTTATGGCCAGGACCGGCTGCAAGTCGCATTTTGCGTCATAAAGACCGTTCAACAAATGAATGCCTCCTGGACCGGAGGTTGCAAGGCAAACTCCCAAACGGCCAGTGAACTTGGCGTAGCCGCAAGCGGCGAAGGCGGCCGCTTCTTCGTGCCGCACCTGGATAAATCGCAATTTGTCCTGGTGCGCGCGCAGAGCTTCAAAGATGCCGTTAATGCCATCTCCAGGAAAACCAAAAATGGTGTCGACTCCCCATTCGATGAGCCGCTCTACTAAATGATCCGCTACTGTCATTTTGGACATTGGTCTTCTCCCTGGAACGATTTGCTCGCGAAACGTGAAATCACGACCTCGCATAAAGGAGAGCAAATATGGCGGTGAAGGGCGCGTGCAGGACGAACTGCGACGGAGCGAGAGGCTGGAGGACAGATGGCTGGTCCAAATGCTTTTGTACTCCAAGGATCCCGCAGCGTTGCCTCAAGCCGCTTGCGACTTGCTCAGATCGACTTTCCCTATGCGCCGCTCGTTCCCACTTCGTATGATGCGTCGAGCTCGCGAAGGAGATACCTCGCCGAATCCGGAACTCGCGCGTTGCCATCGACAATCTCGTGCCTGTCAACGTTGGCTGCGCGCGAGCGTCGTCATCTTCGCGATTGGAGGCAAAGGCGATTTGAGACATACATAGAACCAGCGCCGCGAAGATCGAACGACGCTTCACATAGAGTTATCCGCCCTGGCTATCCGCGATTCATGTGCGCCACGTCATGTACAATTGCCGCCATGGCCGCTAAACTCACGATCTCTGGAGCGGCATCGAGAACAGCCATCGGGCGGCCGCGAGACATGGCTATTTCCTTCGGGAACCGGTCTCATTGCTCCAAATGCTAAATAGCAGCCAATGTGAGTTCCGGTCAAAATTGAACACATTTTCCTGAAGATATCCGGAGAGGAAATTCAAATCAACCAATCGCTTAGGGAGGCATGTGAGCAATATTGACCAGATCGCATCTCGACTCGATGAAATATATCTGAGGTGAGGAAAAGCGCCGGAGATGGAGAGTCAACGGCTGCCCTGCAGATGAAGCAATAGGAGCACGCTATTGAATGGATGGGTGAATGGCTGGGCGGAAACCGTAAGGTTGTTTGGCTTGTCCGGCCAGGTCAGCCAATCGCCGCGCATTCACGCGCTCAGTCCCCTGCTCATCGAAGCGCTGCGCGGGCCCGGCTCCGGCTCCGGCTTATTCGATAGGCTGTTCACTTCTCCTAACAACATCTTCTCTCCGCAATCCCTCCCCGCCCACGAAATCTTCCGCCTCTCAATGTTTACGCTCATCGTGACGGGTGCAATCTTTGTCACTGTTTCCAGCTTGCTGCTGTACGCGATCGTCCGCTTTCGCCAGCGTCCCGGAGAGGCCGACGCCGATCGCGAGCCGCCGCAGATTTATGGAAGCAACCAGATTGAACTGGCCTGGACTGTTATCCCCATCTTGATCATCGTTGTACTTTTTTTATCGACGGTACGGGTGATCTTCGGCATTCAGCAGGCGCCGGAGCCAAAGCAGGCGCTCAATGTGCAAGTAATCGGACACCGGTTCTGGTGGGAGTTCCGTTATCCCAAATATGGAGTGATCACTGCGAATGAACTCCATGTACCGGTCAGCAGCGACCCGAAGAACCCGCTGCCAACTTATCTGAAACTAACGACAGCGGACGTGGATCACAGCTTCTGGGTACCTCGTCTGGCCGGCAAAACCGATATTTTCGGCGGCCAGGTAAACACGACCTGGATCCAGCCGGAAGCTACCGGCATCTATCTCGGCCAGTGCGCCCAGTTCTGTGGCATAGAGCACGCCCGAATGTTGATACGCGTCTATGCGCAGAGCACGGCCGATTTTCAGAGCTGGATTGCGAATCAACAACAGACCGCCGTTGAGGATCCGGGTGCAGCGGAAGGGCGAGTTATCTTTGAGCAGAATGCCTGCATCAATTGCCATTCGATTGCCGGAACTGTGGCGAACGGCCGCTTTGGCCCTGACCTCACGCATCTCATGAGCCGCGACACGATTGCCGCAGGAACCCTCCCTAACACGCGGGCCAATCTGGAGAAATGGATCAAGGATCCTGACGCATATAAACCAGGCTGCCTGATGCCTGCGATGGAGCTCAGCGACCAGGACGTAAAGAAGATCGCGTCCTATCTTGTAACGCTGCACTAACCGGTTCGGAGCAGGAGAAGTTATTTATGGCCGATTCGATCCCTCTCTCAGGAATAGTCGATCTGACCCCTGACGAGGAGCATCCTCGCTTATGGCTGCAAGTGATGCACGACTGGATCGTTACGGTCGATCACAAGAAGATCGGCCTCATGTATATCGCCGCCTCCCTGATGTTCTTCGCGATCGGCGGTGTTGAAGTGCTCCTGATGCGCATTCAACTCGCTAAGCCCGAATCGAAGTTTCTTTCTCCCGAGCAATACAATCAACTGTTCACGCTGCACGGCACCACGATGATCTTCTTCGTGGCCATGCCGATTCTCTTCGGCTTTGGAAACTATCTGGTGCCGTTGATGATCGGCGCCCGGGATATGGCATTCCCGCGATTGAACGCCTTTAGTTTTTGGATATATCTGTTCGGCGCCTCCCTGTTGTACTACAGCATCCTGGGCGGAAAAGGAGTCTTTGGCGGCTCCGGCATTCCAGATGTCGGTTGGTTTGCCTACGCCCCTTTGACCGAGAACGGATTTTCGCAGGGAAACGGCAGCGACTATTGGGCTCTGGGAATCTTCATCACCGGAATCGGAACGATTGGTACAGCCCTCAACATAACCGCAACGACGATCTGTATGCGCTGCAAGGGCATGAAGTTGAGCCGCATGCCGCTCTATGTATGGCTCATGCTGGTCACGTCGGTCATGGCCCTGGCGGCGATTCCGCCTTTATCTGCCGCGCAGATCATGCTAGTTCTCGACCGTCACCTGGGGGCACACTTCTTTGACATCCAGGCCGGAGGCTCGGCGGTCCTGTGGGCTCATTTCTTCTGGATCTTCGGACACCCTGAAGTCTATATCCTCGTGATGCCCGCATTCGCCTTTGCCAATGAAATCATTCCGGTATTTTCCCGCAAGGCGATCTTCGGCTATCCGGCCATGGTGGCGGCGTCGGTCGGCATCGCGTTTATCAGTTTTACGGTATGGGCGCATCACATGTTCACGGTCGGCATGGGGGCCGTGGCCAACACCGCCTTTGTGCTCTCCACCATGGTCATCGCCGTCCCAACCGGAATCAAAATCTTCAACTGGCTGGCAACCATCTGGGGTGGCAAGATACGCTTTAGGGTTCCTATGCTGTTCTGCATAGGCTTTCTGTTTCAGTTCACCATAGCCGGACTTACCGGCATTATGCTGGGCGTCGCGCCATTCAACTGGCAACTGCACAATTCCTACTTTGTGGTGGCGCACTTTCACTATGTCATTCTCGGTGGAATCTTCTTCTGTCTTTTCGGCGCGTTCTATTACTGGTTCCCGAAAATGACCGGCCGCATGATGGACGAAACGCTGGGCAAATGGCACTTCTGGTTGTTTGTGCTTGGTTTCCACCTCACGTTCGATTTTATGCATATTCCCGGATTGCTCGGGATGCCCCGGGAGATCTACACCTACGAACCGGGGCATCACTGGGGCATATGGAACATGATTGTGACCATCGGCGCTTTCGTGCAGGCGATCGCCGTTCTCATCTTTGTTTTCAACCTTGTTCGCTCATGCTTCAAAGGCAAGCTGGCTGGCAACGATCCGTGGGATGCCTGGACCCTTGAATGGACTACAACATCTCCTCCGCCAAGTTACAACTTTGCAAGCGAGCCGACGGTCCGAAGCCGGCGGCCGCTGTGGGACCTGAAGCACCCGGAAGAACCTGACTGGGAATACGAGTTGGGAACCGAGAATGAGATGGCTGCCAAGTGACTACGATTCCTTTTACCTACGATATCAATGACGATCCATGGGTGCTGCCTTATCGGGGCACCGTGGGCATGTGGTGCTTGATCCTGGCAGAGTCGGCCATGTTCCTGATCTTTGTCGTGGCCTACATTTTCTATCTTGGAAAGAGCCTGAGCGGACCTACGCCAAAAGATGTCCTCGAACTACCGATCTTCGACACCATCTGCCTTCTTTCGAGCAGCCTCACGATTCACCTCTCCGTCCATCAGTTTCAAAGACGTAGTCGAGGGGGGTTTGTCGGCTGGCTGGCGGCAACGGTGCTGCTGGGAATCATCTTCCTCCTTGGTACCGCGAGAGAATGGAGCGATCTGATCTTCAAGCACGATTTCACCATCCACACCAGCCTGTTCGGCGCCACGTTTTATTCTCTCGTCGGATTGCACGCCACCCATGTCGCGATCGGATTGCTGATGCTGAGCATTGTTCTGGTGCTCGGGATCCTGGGCAAGGTCGGCGAAGAGCAGGCACACCGCTTCCACGCATTGTCGATGTATTGGCATTTTGTCGATGCCGTGTGGGTTGTTGTTTTTCTCGTTGTGTACGTAATTGGAAGATGACAGAAGACAAATAGAGACTATGAACAGCGCTCCACAGACCGCTTATCCATCGAAACACACGGTGCATCTGCCGGCGCCGACCGCGTGGCCGATCGTGCTGGCGCTGGGAACCACTTTCCTGTTCGCAGGAATTGTGATGACCTGGGCAGTCAGCCTGCTGGGAGTGGTTCTGATGGTGTGCGCAGCGATCGGCTGGTCCCGAGACGTCTTGCCTCGCGAGCGAATCGAAGAGATAGAGGTGATTACGGAGATCATCAAAATCGAAAGCTCGCGCACGCAGGTGGAGCGCCTTCCCGTTGCGGAGTCGCATAGGAAGATCCTTCCGGTCGAGAGATATACGCTGGGCGCCGGTGTGCGGGGTGGAATCGCCGGTGGAATCGCGATGATCGCGCCCGCGACGCTCTACGGACTCATCCGCTATGGAAGTATCTGGTATGCGCCGAATCTTCTCGCCGCGATAGCGATTCCGGACTGGGCCGGAAAGAGCACGGCGTTTCTGGCTTCCTATCATCTGCATGGGCTGCTGGTAGCGATTGGGATACATGCTCTCGCCTCGGTACTGGTCGGACTTCTCTACGGAGCCATACTTCCCATGTTTCCCCGGAGGCCCATTCTCACCGCGGGATTTCTGGCGCCCATATTCTGGACAGGTCTTCTCTACGGCACATTGGAGGCGGTGAGCCCCGGCATGAACCAGAGGATCGACTGGCTATGGTTCGTCATTTCGCAGATTGCCTTCGGCCTGGTAGCGGGCTTCGTCGTGAATTTGCACGTTCGAGTTCGCACCGATCAGTTCCAATCGCTGCCATTCTCGATGCGGGCCGGGATTCTGTCGCAGGGGATCGAACAGGAAGCGCATGATAAGGATCGCCTGCAATGAAGACGAGTTCTGTGGGAGCGATGATTGCAACTGCCCTGTTGACGTTGGGATCGGTGGGCTGCAGTCATCTGCCCGGGAAACCCGGGTTCCGTCCTGAAACTCTGCGCCCCGACCAGACGCTTGGCTTTGCGGTTCTTTATAAGGGCAATTGCTCCGGATGTCATGGAGACAACGGCTTGAACGGCGCGGCGCTGCCTCTTAATAATCCTGTGTACCTGACCTCGGCAGGTCGGGAGCATCTGATCCAGATCGTTGCCAACGGGGTTCCCCAGAGTGCAATGCCTGCGTTTGGACGGAGCGGCGGTGGCCTGCTGACCGGCGAGCAGGTGGAACGCATCGTGGATGGAATGATTGCTCACTGGGGAAAACCAGACATTCTGAACAATGCAGATCCTCCCATCTACGCTCCTATGTCCAAGGGAGACGCCACTCAGGGAAAGATTGCGTTCCAGACATATTGCGCCCGGTGTCACGGAGCCGACGGGATAGGTATCTCGCCGGACGGCCAGCCAGGCGATGCGACAGGCTCGATCGTCGATCCTACGTATCTTGCGCTCATCACCGACCAGGGACTGCGCGACATCGTCGTCTCGGGTTTGCCAGGCGAGGGCATGCCGGATTGGCACGAAGACGCGACGGGAAAACCCATGACAGACCAGAATGTCACCGACATTGTTGCATGGCTCGCATCGCAGAGGATCCAGTTCCCAGGCCAGCCGTTTTCAAGGTCTCGGTAGTAGAGGGCAGACGTTCGCAAAGGAAAGAACCCGGCCACAGCAACCCGCAGCAGCAGTGAATTTGGAGAATCTAATGAATGACCCAAGCGAATATTCCAGACGAAAATTCCTATTCAAGATTTCTCTGCTCGTCAATGGAGCGGTAGGCGCCGTTCTGGCTGTGCCTGTTCTTGGTTATGTCCTGGGTCCGATTCTCAAGCGAAATCAAAGCTACAACTACTGGGTACCAGTCGGAAATCTTGAGCAATTTCCCGCTGGAGAAACCAGGATGGGGCAGTATCGCAATCCGGACGGCACTCCCGCCGACGGCCAAACCCGCAATCTGCCTTGCTGGGTGCGCCATATCGCAAACAATCAATTCCAGGTGTTCGCCATCAATTGCGCGCACATGGAGTGCCCGGTCCACTGGTTCCCGGCCTCAAAGCTGTTCATGTGCCCTTGTCACGGCGGGGTTTACTACGAGAATGGGGCAGTCGCCGCGGGACCTCCTCCGCGTGGACTATACGAATACAAATACAAGGTCGTCGGCAACCAGCTCATGATCTGGGCCGGCGAGCTGCCAACCCTGTCCACAGAGGCAAGCATCGCCAGGCCGGGAAGGTCGCCATGCCAGGGCTAAAACAAACCGGTCTCAATCTCTATCGCTGGTTCGATCGCCGCCTCGGTTTGGCAAAACCCATTACTGAGGCAGCCGAGCATCCAATCCCGAAGAGCAGTTCGAGCTGGTGGTACGTCTTCGGCAGCGCCGCGACTGTGATTCTGGTCTTGCAGGTGATGACCGGCATTCTGCTTGCGCTGGTCTACACGCCCACCGCGCGAGACGCATGGAACAGCCTGAACTTCTTGAATCATGACCTGACGCTGGGTTGGTTTCTCCGCGCACTGCACGGCTGGGGATCGGATTTCATGATCGCCATCGTGCTCATTCACATGGCCCAGGTTTTCATGTTTGGAGCCTACAAATTTCCTCGCGAGCTTACCTGGATGGTTGGCGTCTTTTTGTTATTGATGACGCTTGCCATGGCGTTTACCGGGCAGGTGCTCCGCTTCGATCAGGACGCGTATTGGGGCCTGGGCATTGGTGCATCCATTATGGGCCGGGTTCCATGGATCGGATCGAAGCTGGTCCATTTCATGTTGGGCGGCCCAATCATCGGGGCGACCACCGTTTCGCGCTTTTTCACGCTACACGTGTTTGTCATTCCCGGCATCCTGATCGCCCTGGTGGGCGTGCATGTGTGGATGGTATTGCGTCTTGGCATTAACGAGTGGCCGATGCCCGGCCGCCTGGTGCGCAGGAGCACGTATATGCAGGAGTACGAGGCTGAAATCCACAAAGACGGCATTCCTTTCGTTCCGGACGCGGCCTGGAAAGACGCCTTGTTCGCGGCTGCTATTCTCCTGGGAATTATGGCATGTGCATTATTCTTCGGTCCGATAGGACCAACAGGTCCGCCCGATCCCACCATCATTCAAACCGTTCCTAAGCCGGATTTTCCGTTCCTGTGGATCTATGCGCTGTTCGCGCTGATGCCGCCTAAACTCGAAACGCCGATTCTCCTGATTGCGCCCGTTGTCGTGATCTGCATCATGCTTGCGCTGCCGCTATACGCTGGAGAAGGAGAAAAACACTGGTCGCGCAGGCCCGTGGCCGTGTTGATGGTCACGGTGATTGCCGTTTCCCTCGCAATCTTCACCCAGCTCGCGAGCAAAGCTCCATGGAGCCCAGTCATGAATGCGTGGAGCGCGGATGCGGTCCAGCCGAAGTTCCTGAAAGGGCGGACGCCGCTCGAGCGGCACGGCGCAATCGTCTTTCAGCAGATGCAGTGCCGCAATTGCCACTCGCTGGACGGCGTGGGCGGCCAGCGCGGACCGGAACTGGATCGCGTCGCCACGCGGATGACGGAGAACCAGATGATACGCCAGGTGCTGCAAGGAGGCGGAAATATGCCGGCCTATGGCAGCGCCTTGAGTCCGCAGCAGACCACGGCGCTCGTGCGCTTTCTCGAGACCATGCACGGCAGTGAAAGACCGGCACAGGAAAATTCACAATAGTTGCTGCATAAGCAATCGGGGCAGATGTCCGGAGGAAGCGAGGAATCACACCTGCCATGTCTACTGAAATTGAGGCAATTTTCTCATCATGGTCGCTGCCTCCTGGGTTGACGATCGCCATTGTCTGCGTTTCGGCAGTGTATATCCGGGGTTGGTATGGCATTCGCAAAACGCGCTCTGCATATTTCACAGGAGCGAGGCTGGCGTGTTTCCTAAGCGGCATGGCAGTTCTGTGGCTCGCGATTGCCTCGCCCGTCGATGGCTTCGCGGACGT
>DATCDL010000182.1:0-6081 GCA_036510715.1 Acidobacteriaceae bacterium | reverse complement strand
GCATTATCTACTGCTGACCGCCGGGCTTCTCGCAGCGAATACCGTTGCCTTGGTAGCGCAGTCCTGGGTGATTGGGCCGTTCACGCGTCCGACGGCCGGGCCAGTCATCGAGCCCAACAAGTTTTACTACTACACCGACCCCATCACCGATCAGAAGACCTACTGGGAGGCCCTCCATACCTTCAATCCGGCTGCAACGATTGCGCCGGATGGGAAGGTGGCCGTGGTGTTTCGGGCGGAGGATGCATCGGGCAAGGAGGGGATTGGCCAGCATGTTTCGCGACTGGGCCTGGCAACCAGCGTGGATGGGCTCCAGTTCACGACTCAGGGCGCTCCGGTGCTGTATATCGAAAACGACTATCAGAAAATTCACGAGTATCCCGGAGGCATAGAGGATCCGCGGATCGTCGTGGCTCCGGATGGCACCTATGTGATGACCTATACGCAATGGGCGCGTGATGCCGGCCAGTACACGGTCGGCATCGCGACGTCGAAGAATCTCGAGAAATGGACAAAGTGGGGACCAGCGTTTGGCACGGCCACCAATGGGAAGTATGACAAACTGCTCTACAAGTCCGCCGGAATTCTGACCGAGTTTCACAATGGACGAGTGCAGGCGGTGAAGCTGCACGGCAAGTATTGGATGTACTGGGGCGAGATCCATGTGAGGCTGGCCACGTCGAAGGACCTGATCCACTGGACACCGGTTCTGAATCCGCAGACGCACCTCCCGCTGGTAGTGATGTCGGCGCGCGCCGGGCATTTTGATAGCGGTTTTCCTGAGGTCGGACCTCCGCCCCTGCTGACCAAAAAGGGGATTGTGCTGCTGTACAACGGGAAGAATTCCACCGGCACAGACGATGAGACGCTGGCGAGTGACCCGAAGATCGCGCCGGGAGCCTATTCGGTAGGAGAGGCGCTCTTCTCGGCGTCGGATCCTGCCAAGCTGCTGGATCGGACCGCCAAGCCCGTCCTGACGCCAACCATGCCCTACGAGCGCAGCGGCCAGTACGCTGCCGGGACGACGTTCGCGGAGGGGTTGGTCGCCTTTCAGGGACAGATGCTGCTGTATTACGGAGCGGCGGATTCGTTCGTAGGCGTAGCCAGGGCAGACCTTCCACGATAAGGCGCCTTGGACGATTTGACCTGATGGAGTAGCCTTAATCCGGAATGAAGATATCGAATTTCGCCCTCAATACCCTGCTCTGCACGTTTGCACTTTTCTCCACCGCGGCGATCGCGCAAACCAACCCGACGCAACCTCCGACAACGCCACCAGCGGCTACCCAACCAACAACTACGGCGCCAGCGACAACCGCACCAGCGGCTGCGGATGCGCTACCTGACGCACCTTCAACGGTTGCACATGACGTGCCCCCACCGGTTCCAACGGGGCCAATGGTGGTCATCGATACGACAATGGGGAGACTCACCTGCAAGCTGTTCGAAAAGGAGGCGCCAGTGACGGTGGCCAACTTTATCGGGCTTGCCACGGGTACGAAGACCTGGACAGATCCGGTGACGCTGCAGAAGATGACCGGCGTTCCGTTCTATGACGGCACGACGTTTCACCGCGTGATTCCCGGCTTCATGATTCAGGGGGGCGATCGGCTGGGGACGGGCCTGGGTGATGCGGGGTTCTACATCCCGGACGAGATCTCGCCGAGCTTGCGCTTCGACGTTCCGGGGCGGATGGCGATGGCGAATTCTGGTCCGGGAACCGACGGCAGCCAGTTCTTCATCACACAAAATGCTGCGCCAGAGCTGAATGGCAATTACACGATCTTCGGCCAGTGCGACCCGCATACTGTGTTGATGGCCACCGGAATTGCGCTGGTAGACCGCAATTCAGAGGACAAGCCATTGACGCCGGTGGTGATGAACAAGGTAACCATCGTGCCCCCAGGGCAGCCTCTTCCACCGCTTCCAAGCGAGCCGGCAGAGGCCGCACCGGCGAACCCGCAGCCTTAGCGAAAGTCGCGAGCGCCTGCGCCCCACATTCAGAGCAGGAAGCTCTGGTTCGGAGAGTCGCAAGGACGATGTATTCCAATTTGAATCAATTGGATACCCGAGCCATCACGGGCAAAGAATGAAGGAGCATCGTCGTGTTGTCGGTTATCATTAATTGGATTTGATGTTCATCCAATCGAGGAGCACACCGAGGCCGAGAGTCGACCCCATCCAGAATGAAATCCAGGCCCAGAGTAGTTCGCCTGACGCCACAGTTCTTCGATGGGATCAGGTTCGAGACCCAATATGAGCACGAACCGGATCCAACAACGTTTGTTTTATTGTGTTTCTTTTTGCCGATGGAATACACGAGTTACCCAAATCGATGACGTTTTCCAGAAACGTATGCCCTACCTTCAATGCCGCCGAGCATCTAAACGCATGAGCTACATGCAGCTTTAAGGAGATTCAATGTCTACTACCGCCACCTTCAAGACCACTGAAGGGATTATTGTTTGCAAACTTTTTGAGGCTGAAGCACCCGAGACAGTGGCCAACTTTATTGGCCTTGCCGAAGGCACCAAGGAATGGAATTCGCGATCCAAGAAGGGTTCGAAGCTGTACGACGGCACCGTCTTTCATCGCGTCATCCCGGAGTTCATGATCCAGGGCGGCGATCCTGAAGGTTCAGGCATGGGCGGCCCCGGGTATAAATTCGCCGACGAGACCAAGGGCAGCCCGCATAACTTCAAGGAGCCCGGTAAGCTGGCGATGGCCAACTCCGGGCCGAACACCAATGGAAGCCAGTTTTTCATTACGGTGACCGACACGAGCTGGCTGACAGGCAAGCACACCATCTTCGGCGAGGTGATCGAAGGCTATGAGGTTGCGGAAAAGATCAGCCGCCTGCCTCGCGGCCCGATGGACCAGCCCAAGACACCTGTCGTGCTCGAGAGCGTAACCATCAACCGCAGCTAGTTTCGATCAGCACATTCCGCTGAGGAATGAAAACCAAAACAGCAGAAGGCCCGTTCCATGAACGGGCCTTCTGCTCTTCGTGCGGCAACGGATCATGCGACTCCGATGACCGTGCAAAGTTCCTTGACGGCGGCTGCGCTCCTATTGAGTGCCGCCTGCTCCTCAGGTGTGAGCTTGATCTGGATGATCTGCTCAATGCCCTTGGCTCCAAGTTTGCAGGGAACGCCGATATAAAAGCCGTTGATGCCATACTCGCCCTCGAGATAGGCAGCGCAGGGCAGGATCTTCTTCTTGTCCTTGAGGATGGCTTCCACCATCTCCGTCGTCGCAGCCGAAGGCGCATAGTAGGCAGAGCCAGTCTTGAGGTGCTTAACAATCTCTGCACCCCCATTGGCTGTGCGCGCTTCGAGTTCCTTGAGGCGAGCCGGTTCAATCAGCTCCGTGATCGGGATACCGGCCACCGTGGAGTAGCGCGAAAGCGGAACCATTGTGTCACCGTGACCGCCGAGCACGAACGCCGTGACGTTTTCAACCGACACATTCAACTCTTCCGCGATGAACGTACGGAAGCGAGCGGAGTCCAGCACGCCGGCCATTCCAATGACGCGCTCACGCGGAAATCCAGACTTCTTGAAGGCGGTCTGCACCATGGCATCGAGCGGGTTCGCAACGATGATGAGGATGGCGTTAGGGCTTGCAGCCACGGCCTTGCCGATCACATCGCTCATGATTTTGAAGTTGGTGTTAAGAAGATCGTCGCGGCTCATGCCCGGCTTGCGGGCGATGCCTGCGGTGATGACAACGATATCGGAGTTTGCCGTATCCGCGTAGTCGTTGGTACCCACGATCGAGACGTCACGCTTCTCGATCGGCATCGCCTCCAGGAGGTCCAACGCTTTGCCCTGGGGGACGCCTTCCACGACGTCGATCAGCACAACATCGGCGAGTTCCTTGGCAGCGATCCAATGGGCCGCCGTTGCGCCGACATTGCCTGCACCTACGATCGTTACTTTTTTACGCATCTTGTTCCTGTCTCCTGTCTCTTCGGCAATCTTTCTGCACCCAATGATGATATGCCGCGACAATGAGGATGCGACAGGCTGCTGCGCGATGATCGCACAAAAGTCCCGGAAATCGGCTGGCTCTCGTCATGACTTTGGAGCGACGCCCGGGTATGGCAGCGGGATGTCGGAGGAGCGAATATGGAGACCGCGCTGCGGGAAGGGCAACTCAATTCCCTGCTCGCCGAATGTCTTGAAGAGGGAGAAGAACAGATCGGACTTGAGCGTGGAAGGCGTATGCGCGTGCTCGGCCGTCCAAATCCGGAGTTCGAAGTTGATGGAATTGTCGCCGTACCCCGTGAAGATCACATCGGGTGCTGGGTCCCTGAGGATCTGAGGATGGTCATGCGCCGCCTGGAGGAGAATCGCGCGAACAATCTCGGGATCAGCGGCATAAGAGACCCCGACGGCAAGGCTGATGCGGACGTTGGGGTCGTTCGCAGTCCAATTGGTGACGGAGTTGTCGATGAAGTTGTTGTTCGGAACGATAATGACGACGTTGTCATTGGTACGAATCCAGGTAGACCGGGCTGCGATGCGAACGACGTCGCCGAGAATGCCGGCGGTCTCGATGCGATCGCCGATACGGATGGGCTGCTCGATGAGGAGGATGAGCCCAGCGACAAAATTCGACACCACGTTCTGGAGGCCGAGGCCCACCCCGACTCCGAGCGCGCCGCCGAAGATCACAAGCGAATCCAGATTCACGCCAAGCGACTGCACCCCAACAAACAAGCCACCAAGGAAGAAGAGGTAGGTCGTAAAGCGTCCGATGGCAAATTTGAGGCCCGCGGCGATGTTGAGCCGATTGAGCAGGCGCGAGACAACGAGCCGCTGCATGAGCTTCGACACAACAATCAGGAAAAAGAGGAATGCCGCAGTCTTGAGCAGGAACAGTGGCGAGACGGACAGCGCGCCCATCTTGAAAAAGCTGTAGTCGAGGATGTGATGCGAGTCCGAAGAGAGCGAATGAAGGAGCTGGTCCTGCATTTGGAGCGCTAAAGATTTCACCCTCTCTTGGATGCGATTGCGAAAGGGTAGGGTTCGAGCGGTTGAGGATGAATCGGCATGAACCGATTTCTCATCGGCTTTAATTGCCAAGCAAAGGGCGCACCAGCGTTGTCAGCTGGTGCGCCCTTGTCTGTGTCTGCGACGTTAGAACTGGCCCCAGAGGAGCTGGTTGTAGACGTCGTGGTGGAACTGGACTTCGCAGGCCTTGACTATCGTGCCAAGCAAACGTGGGCAGCGGTCGGCCGAGGCCTGTTTCAGGTCCGCGTACCGCTCCTTGACGTCGGGGCCGAGCATCTCGTCGATCCACTCTGCTCCGCGGAAGTTCTCTAGCGCGGTGTAGATATTGTCCGGGAGATAGCGCTCTGCCTGACGCAGGTTCTTGATCTTCGAGGTCTGGCCACCGAGGCCGGTCTTGAAGATCGAGTAGAGCACCATGTAGGGGTTGGCATCGGGGCCCACGGAGCGAACTTCGACGCGCGCCGACTTCTCGTTGCCAATCGGAATGCGGATCATGGAGCCGCGATCCGTAGCCGAAGCCTTGATCTGATTGGGGGCTTCGAAGTGCGGGTCGAGACGGCGATACGAGTTCACGCTCGCATTGAGCAGCAGGCAGATGTCATTGCCATGAGTGAGGATCTTGTCGACGAATCCCCATGCGAGTTTGGAGACTTTTTCGTCGCCCTTGGGATCCCAGAAAAGGTTCTTGCCACCCTTGGTGATTGAGACATTGGTGTGCATGCCCGAGCCGTTGACACCGGTGACGGGCTTGGGGAGGAAGCAGGAGGTCATGCCCATTTGGGTCGCGACCTGACGGCAGATCAGCTTGTAGAGCTGAATCTGGTCAGCGGCAGCGACAACGTCGCCGTAGGAGTAATTAATCTCGAACTGCGACGGAGCGACTTCGGGGTGGTCCTTCTCGTTCTCGAAACCCATGGCACGCTGCACTTCCGCGGTGGTGTCAATGAACTCGCGGAGAGGGTCACCAGGGAGAGAGTGGTAGTACCCGCCCTGGTTGACGTACTCGAAGGTGCCGGTCTGGTGGTAGTTACGCTCGGCGTCGACGCCATCGAAGAGGAAGCCC
>DATCDL010000181.1:0-8862 GCA_036510715.1 Acidobacteriaceae bacterium | reverse complement strand
CGAATACTGGGCCCGCGCATGGCACTCCGCACACTTGCCTGAGGCTCGGACAAAATCGGCAGAGGGCTGTTCGATCTCCACCTTGGGGCGCGCGCGATTGACGAGAAATGCGGACAGTATAAGCGCAAACGCAATGACGACTGCCATAAACACTGATCGAAACGACATACGTATAGACCCTCACCGATTCAGCCAGCTAAGTTACGGTATCTGAACTATACGCTGCACTGGATGGCTTTGATCGCCCCTGGGAAGAGGCTGCGCGATGCACGTCTACGCAGCGAGCGAGCTGCCCTTCCGGGCATCCAGTGCGCCACTACAGGGAAGATAGTTCGCCCGGCAAACCTGGTGCAGACGGCCGCGTTGCCCTCTCGAGACTGAGAATTCTTAATGAGTTCATCTCCCTGTGACTAAAGTCCCTGCATCGCCTCGCGCAAAACCCTACGATGATTCAAGCGCAACGCAGTCTTCAGCGTTCTTGGTCGTCAAGGAGAGTTAATGTCCTACAAGCGGTATTGGGTAGCTTTATTCATTGTCATTGTTGCATCGTTTGCTGTGCTCGGAGTTGAAGGGCGGAAGATGATCAGTCAGGCACCGCCACTTCCGGATGTCTACACCACGAACGGACAGCTTCTCTTCACGGGCAGTTCCATTACGGATGGCCAGGGTGTCTGGCAGTCGATTGGCGGGCAGGAGATCGGCACAGTGTGGGGCCATGGAGCGTATGTCGCTCCTGACTGGACTGCCGACTGGCTGCATCGCGAGTCGGAGATACTGCTCAACATCTGGGCAGTCAGGGACGGAGCTCCTAACTTCGCCGCTCTGGGCGTGGATCAGCAAGCCGTACTCAAGGCTCGCCTCATTCGTGAAATTCGAACCAACACGTATGACCCCAATCAGCATCGCATTGTGATCGATGCCGACCGCGTTACTGCATTCAGGCAGCTCTCTGCTTACTATGCCGACGTGTTCGCAAGCGGCCGTGCCGCGTATGCCATCCCTCGCGGTGCGCTCACAAACGTCGCGAAGCAGCATGAACTCGGAGAATTCTTCTGGTGGACCGCATGGGCCGCCGGTACAGACCGTCCAGGCTCGAACACCACCTACACCAATAATTGGCCCCATGAGCCTCTCATCGCGAACGGCCCTACTCCTGGCGCCTTATTTTGGAGCATCCTGAGTTTCGTCGGTCTTCTCGCTGGTATTGGAGGTCTGGTCTGGTGGTACGCCTCGCAGGAGAAGGTCGTCGTGCACGGACCCTATCCAGAGAACGATCCCTTCCTTGAACATCGAGCGACGCCGTCACAGCGCGCCACGATGAAGTATTTCTTCGTTGTACTCATCCTCTGGGGCGTCCAGATCATAATGGGCATCTTGACCGCGCACTATGGCGTTGAGGGTCATGGGTTCTATGGATTCCCTCTGGACCACTACTTACCCTACGCGGTCACGAGGACCTGGCATCTACAGCTCGCAATCTTCTGGATTGCAACCTCCTGGTTGGCGACCGGACTCTATGTCGCGCCGGCCGTAAGTGGTCATGAACCCAAGTACCAGCGGCTAGGGGTCAACGTTCTGTTCGGCGCACTCATTCTTGTCGTCGGAGGCTCGCTTGCCGGCGAGTGGCTGGGCATCCAGCAGCGTCTGGGCAACATGTGGTTCTGGTTTGGCAGCCAGGGGTATGAGTATGTCGACCTCGGAAGGTTCTGGCAGATTCTGCTCTTCGTCGGCCTGGTTCTGTGGCTGGTCTTGATGGTGGCCGCGCTGAAGCCGGCACTCGTTCGCAAGAGCGAAGACCAGGCTCTTTTGATCCTCTTCCTCATCTCCAGCATCGCCATCCCGCTCTTCTATGCGGCGGGCCTGATGTATGGCCAGCGCAGCAATCTCGTCACCGCCGAATACTGGCGCTGGTGGGTCGTTCATCTCTGGGTGGAAGGGTTCTTCGAGGTATTCGCAACGGTCGTGATTGGGTTCCTCTTCACGCGGCTCAAGTTGATCGAAATCCGTACCGCCACCAAGGCTGCCCTCTTTTCGACGTCCATCTTCCTGGGCGGAGGGATCATCGGAACCTTTCATCATCTTTACTTTGCCGGTGCAACTCCAGCGGTCATCGGCCTCGGAGCGATCTTCAGCGCATTCGAAGTCGTGCCCCTCACTCTGATCGGCTACGAGGCCTGGGAGAACCTTCGTATCGCGCAACCTACAAAGAGATCGCCGTGGATCGCCAATTATCGGTGGCCCATCTACTTCTTCGTGGCAGTCGCCTTCTGGAACCTGGTAGGAGCTGGACTGTTCGGATTTCTCATCAATCCGCCCATCTCGCTCTATTACGTGCAGGGGCTAAACCTCACTCCTCTTCACGGCCACACTGCACTCTTTGGCGTGTACGGAATGCTCGGGCTGGGCCTCACACTCTTTTGCCTGCGAGCATTGATTCCAGGCCGGCCTTGGAAGGAGGGGCCGCTGAAGATTTCATTCTGGTGCCTGAATATTGGCCTTAGTTGCATGGCCCTTTTCAGCATGCTTCCCATTGGTCTGCTTCAGGCCTGGGCATCGATCCAGTACGGCACATGGTATGCACGGTCCGCAGAATTCATGCAGACCAGTTCCATGCAGACCCTGCGCTGGATGCGAGTCCCCGGAGACATCTTGTTCTCCATCGGGGCTGTCTTGTTCGCATGGTTTGTTCTTGGTCTGCTGACCGGGCATTCCTACGAAAGCGAGAATGCCTCAGATCACGGCCATCGGCTTCGCAAAACTGCCGAAGAAAAAGAAGTAGAGTTCGCAGGCCGCTAATTTGTTCACCATCACGCAGGCGGCACCATCAATGGAAGCATCCTATTGATAGTGCCGCCCGCGAAAGCGTCAATGAGGAGAAAGCAATGAAACGCTACTACAGTGAAGATGAGCCGCTTACCGTACTTCCCGAATTGGATCTACCCTTGCTTCAATCCAACCTGCCTGCAGAGATCGAGGATCTACGACTCAAAGATTCGTGGCAGCGAAAGACAGGGCGAAGCTCCAAAACACTGCTGAATTCTCCAGCCTGTGGCATTTTGCTCATTGCCATGAAGCAGGACACAGAGACGAAAGAACACCGGGTAGACGGGAAGGTCACGATTCAAACTATCGTCGGACGTCTGAGACTGAAGCTGTCCGATCGGACGGTTGAAGTTCCGGCTGGCCATCTACTGATGCTCGATCGCGGCATTGCGCATGACGTTCTAGCGGTTGAAGAGAGTGTTTTCCTGCTCACCATGTGCTGGCACGGTGGCGCTCGATCCTCTTCGGACAACTGAACAGTCGAGGGACGTATTACCGCGCGCCGCATCCACTGCCGCGCTGCATCCACGGATAAGAGACCCAATCCCAACGACACCTTCGACCGAGCACTCCCTGTCGAAGGTGCTTCATACAACTTCACAACTAGCGAGTCACACGGAAAAGAAGAGGCTTATGGACTACACATTCCTGGCTAACCTGCAGACAGAGTTCTTGCTTCCTGAAAAAGGAGTCATGAGTCGAGTGCTGCATAAGGACGACCATGTAAACGTCACACTTTTTGGCTTCTCTGCAGGCGAGTCGCTGTCGGCGCATTCAGCCCCTACACCCGCAGTCCTCTACTTTATAGAAGGCGAGGCTGAGGTTCTTCTGGGAGAGGACAAGGTCAACGCCCAGCCAGGCTCCTTTGTCTATATGCCACCAATGCTGCCGCACGGTATCTCTGCCAAAACGCCCCTTCGCATGCTGCTCGTCCAGATGAAGAATCCTTCACAGTAGGTCGAACTGCCGAAGACAATACGCGGATCGTGAACGCCGAAAGGGATACGAACCTGTCACGTCATTCGCGAAAACCGCTGGAAGGTAATTATCAAATGTAGTGACGAGCATGCGCTTGCTCCCGAAAGGAATGTCAGGACAGAAGCCAAATGTAGGTGCAGTTCGGTGAAGAAGGTTTGCATTGGTACGGATCTTCCCCAGGTGCGGAAATTGCCGCTTTGTCGAATCACCCCGTTCGCCTTCGGATGGGGCGCTGCTTTACATTGAGCGCCCTTCAGCAAGGGTTGCGTGGAGGGTGAGGCTGCGCGAGGATGAGCCCACCTCGATCGTGCGTGGACCTGTTGCGCGAACCCACTGATTCTTCGCCGCTGACCAGAACTCGAAGCAGCGCTTTGGGATGTGTACTCGGACGGTGGTCTCTGCGCCCGGAGCTACTGCAACGCGATCGAAGCCAGCCAGCGTGCGGACGGCGAACTGCGCGTTACCCTGTGGGGTTGGAGCGTCGAGGTAGACCTGTGGGACGTCGTCGCCGCTGCGCCTGCCTGTGTTCTTCACATGAAACTCGACGTCTGCTCCGCCGTCCGCGGCCGGAGTCACGTGGAGTTCGGAGTACGCAAAACTGGTGTAGGACAGCCCATATCCAAAGCTATAGAGCGGTTCAATCTGTTGTTGGTCGAACCAACGATAGCCGACGTCGACACCTTCGGAGAAAGTGGTCTTGCCATCGACGCCTGCAGCAGAGCGCTCCGGGTGGGCGGGATCTGTCGCAGCATAATCCTGCAAGCGACGCCCCCACGAAATGGGGAGTCGGCCGGCTGGATCGATCTTGCCGGTGAGGATGTCGGCGGTGGCCCAACCGCCTTCATCGCCCGGCCACCACATCTCAACAACAGCCTTCACCTTGCTCAGCCAAGGCATTGCAATCGGCTGGCTGGTGTTAAGGACGACGATGGTGTTGGGGTTGAGGGCGGCAATCTCTTCAATGAGTTTGTCCTGGTCTCCGGGCAGTGCGAAGGCGGGCTTGCCCCGGGTCCACGCGAACACCACCGCAGTCTTTGCGGACTTCGCTGCTTCCAGTGCCGCGCTGTGATCGGAGGCGCGCTGTTCTGGCGTATACCAATTCAGGCGAACCTGCTCCGGATTGTTGGATGTGTCGCCGCTGAGATGGACGGTGATCGGATGAGCTCCCGCGGTCAGATAGATCGAACGCCGAACGTTATCGAGGCCATCCGGCGTGGGAAGAACGTTGTCCTGCGTGGCATGTTGAATGTCGCCGTGGACCGCGCCTACGGTTGCCCCTGTCTGTCCGAGAGGCTTTCCATCCACCGAGAGCGTGCCGCGGGCACCGAGCACTTGCAGATAGAGCCAGTAATCGCCAGCTACCGGAACCGTAAGTTCACCGTTCCATGTGACCGCTTCATTCGGCTCCAGAGCATGACCATTTTCAGAAGTGAAATCGAGTTGCGCGTCGACTGAGGGTGAACCTGCCTGACGGATGCGCTGCAGGCCGGGTTTGGCTTCGTGCGAGAGGGCGGCGGCGGGAATGGGCGTGCCAGTCATGTTGTCGGCCACGGAGAACACGATCCGTGTGCCGGGATAGTCCTTGCGCAGGGCTTCGAGCGGGCCAATCTGTCGCGAGGTGAGGCCGGGAGAGCGCTCGCCGAAGGTGCCAATCGAATCCACCTGGCCTGCGGTTGGACCGATCAATGCAACCGTATTCAGTTCCTGCGGATCAAGCGGCAGGATGCCATCCTCATTTTTCAGCAGCACAGCGGAATCGGCTGCGGTCCGGCGAATGACCGCTGCGTTAGCCTCGATGTCCTGCGGCGTAACGTCGTGCTTCTGTTTGCCATCAAGATATCCGAAGCGATCCATCTCATAGAGAACCCGGCGCGCGGCGGCTGTAACGGTGGCTTCTGTGATGGAAGCGTTCTTGAGCGCATCGCGCAATGTCGAGTTATCGGTCTCGCGCGGGAAGGAGGACATGTCCATCTTCATGGCTGGCTCTTCAGGGATGGTGCCACCGAGCATGCCGGCGAGCGCAGAAAGATCAGGCTTGGCGGGAGGCTTTGTTGGCGGTGGCGCGGTGCGAAAGAAGGTGTGCATCATGCCTGCAAACGGGCTGCTGTCAGGTATCGAACCGGGCATCTCCATATCCAGACCCTGATTGAGGAAGTAGACGCTATGCACCGCTCCCCAGTCTGAGGTCACGAAGCCCTTGAAGCCAAGTTCCCCTTTGAGAATCGTCTTCAACGTGTCAGGATTCCCGCAGGCGAAGTGGCCGTTGACCTTGTTATAGGAGCACATCACCGACGAGACGCCAGCCTGAACTGCCATGGCAAATGGCGCTACATAGACTTCGTGGAGCGCCTGCTGATCGACGTAGACATTGAAGCCATCGGTGTCATAGCCGACATAATGCTTGGCCTGCGCCATGACATCCTGCGACTGGATGCCGCGTATCTCGGCCGCGCCCATCAGGCCAGTAAGAAACGGATCTTCGCCAAACGTGTTGTATCCGCGAGCGAAGGTGATGTCACGGTCAATATTGATGAACGGCTGCAGCGCAACGTCGATGCCAAGTGAACGCGCTTCGCGGCCGATCACTACGCCATTTGCTTCGGCATCCTTGAGGCTGAAAGTAGCGGCGACGCCCATCGTCGCAGTCTCTGCCTGTGCGGGTACGCGGGTCAGTAGTCCCGGAGGCCCGTCGGCGAAACGAAGCGACGGCACATGCAGGCGCGGCACGCCGGGCAGATAGCCGGCCTGTCCCTGATAGGTGGATGGATCCTCCACGTTACCCCGGATCAGGTTGACCTTGTCTTCGACCGTCATCTGTTGCAGGAGATGGTCGATGCGCGCCGCATCTACATGCTCCGAGGGAACGGCCTGCGAAAAGGCGTGGACCGGTGCCAGCACCACTACAAGCAAGAGAGCAAGATCGCGATATCGAATCGAGTTCATGAGATTCATCCTCAGTTGAGCTTGTACATCATAACCACCGCCTGCTGCGATTGACGAGTTGGACGATTCCAGCTCGACGGCATCGTACGAATTCCCTGCTGCGCCGTCTCCGCTATCCGTTGATCAGACACAAGTTTCTCGAGTCCGCGAGGGGCGCTCCACTTGCATACTTAAAAGCTGCCAGACTTCGCGTGCCTTAGGTTGTACCTTTCCCGCTCACGGCCGGCTAAAGACGGGAACCTCTCAACGGAGCAAGCTCCGGCTTGAGGAGCGGCACCCTGGTGCGCAGGTGACAATCAACGTACCCTGGCTGCGAAGAGCACGTGATGCGCGAGGATGAAGAGCGTCTTTCGATCTGCTCCGCCGAAGATAAGTTGCAACGGGCGCTCGGGTACGTCGATCTGAGCGATCTGCTTGCCGGTTGGCGAGTAGACGAAGATCTCGCCATTGGCCACATAGACATTGCCGTTGGGGCCAACGGCCACACTTTCGCCTCCGCGCTGCGCAAAGGCCTTCAGATCTGAGAGTGTGCCGTCAGCGTTCACCTTGGCGTTGTAGGTGATGTCTTCCGACTCGCTGCTGACGTAGACGCGCTGGCCGGGCGCGGCGCTGAGGAAACCGTAGGTGTCGAGGTTGTCGCTGAAACGCCAGCCTGACGTGTCCGTCGCGGGGCCTTGCTGAAAGACGCGGCCCGCGGGCAAAAATACACTGGCATCTGCCGAGACATACTCGCGCGCTTTTGGCGTGGTCACATCCGCCGCGAACATCTCAGCCAGTGTTGTAAACCGCATCGTCTTTAAATCGAGCTGGTCTTTGAACTCGCCATTGTTCCACCAGTTCACGGGGAGAATGACGGATGCATTCGCGTGAGACAGGGAGACCTGTGGGTTCAGCACAGTAAGTTCTTCAGCGGAGCTGCCCGGGCGGAAGGTGTAAACCGTATTTTCCGGGCCGGCGGAGGAGAGCACGAGCAAGTTACCAGATTTGTCGAAGGCAAGATTGACGGGATCGAGTGGATTGTCGCGTTCTACTGCGAGACCTTCTTTCTCCGACCATGAGTAGATGCGCTGGTTGTGATGATCGACGAAGTAAAGCTTGCCTGCAGCGTCGACGGCTGCGCCGGAGATGGAGAAGAAGCCGTCTTCCAGCTTCTTCACTCCTGCTCCGGGAGCAATCACGGCAGATACGTCAGGCGGCCGGGGCTGGTGCGGATCGGCCGGGACGTCGAGGACAGCAAACTCGCGCTCGCGTACTTCGAGATGATGCGTGACATCTTCGATGGCGTTTTCATACGGAAACTTGCTGAGGCGCAGGAAGGTGCCGCAACCGTTGTTGTCGCAGGTGGCGTAACCGCTCTCGGCATTTACATGAACGTTGCGGAAATGTATGTCTGATGAGTTGTAGATACGAACAGCGGCGAGGAACGGCGCGCGCGAACGAGTGACGCGATAGGCGTGGTAATTGGCGATGGTGATGTTGTGCGAGAAGTCGATTTCAAGCGAAAGCGACTCGGGACTTTCGCCAGCTTCTTCCTCGGTCTGTGGGGCGTTGATGTCCCAGTTCTCAACGTGATCGAGCTTTATCTCGTTGCGGACATGGTGCTCGTTGGACAGCTCGTAGACATGGCCGGGTGTCTTTGTGTTCGACACGGAAAAGCCAGCCTGCGCGAAGGTGTCGGGTGTCCAGATGTCGGCGAAGGTGCCGCCGCCGCCGTCGGCGATCCAGAGGCTGGGGTACTGACTGTCCCAGCGCTTGCGCAGATCGGGGTCGGCGGTGTGGTTGTTGTTGTAGGGATTGGTGCCGCTGCCGTGGCCACCGAGGATTCGCACATCATCGATGAGGGACCGCTCTCCAGCCTTCCAAAGTATCCCTACGGCGCGCGGATTAACACCTCCTGTAAACACTCCGATTCCGCTCAGGATGTTTGCTCCACCGGCAGGAGCGAGGATCACTGGCCTGGGTGCACCAACGCCTTCGTAGCCGGGAGTTTCGTCGAGCAAATCGATCTGCGTGAGGGTGGGGTGGAGGCCGATGAACACCGTCTCTGGTCCGAGCGTTAATGTGTTGCGTACGACGTAATGGCCGCTGGGGAAGTAGAGCACGCGATGCGCGTCGATC
>DATCDL010000180.1:0-3374 GCA_036510715.1 Acidobacteriaceae bacterium | reverse complement strand
AGTCTCGGCAAAAAGAAATATACCGCCGAGCTGATCCCGCCGGCCCTCGTTATCGCCCGTTATTTTGCCGATGAACAACTCGCCATCGCCACGCTTGAGGCGCAGCTCGCCGCCCTCGCGCAGCAGATGGAGGACATGGCTGAGGAACACGGCGGCGAGACCGGCCTGCTGGAGGACGCCCGGAACGACAAAGACAAACTCACCAAAGCCTCCGTCGCCGCACGGCTGAAAGACATCGGTAAAACCGACCCCGACACTGCCGACGAACGCCAAGCCCTACAAGCCTACCTCGCCCTCGCAGAGCAGGAAGCAGATACCGGCGCGCAACTCAATGCTGCGCAGGACGCACTCATCGCCCAGGTCGCCGGCCGCTACGGCCAGCTCACCGAGTCCGAAATCCAGACTCTAGTCGTGGACGACAAATGGCTTGCCGCTCTCGCCGCTGCCATTCGAGGCGAGTTGGACCGCGTCTCACAAACCCTCACCGGACGCGTCCGCGAGCTTGCCGAGCGCTACGCCACTCCGCTGCCGCAACTCACCAAAGAAATCGCCGCCCTTGCCGCACGCATCGACACTCACCTCCAAAAAATGGGCTGCATACAATGAGCTTCCTCCCTCCTGTCCGCTTTAGGGCTCGGGACTCTGTTGTTGGAAGAAGCGGATGGAGAACCACCCCCCCGCACTTTCCGACGCTTGGACGAAGCATAGCCTAATGAAACCCGCCTTCAAGCAGACCAACGTGGGCATGATCCCCGAGGATTGGGAGGTGAAGGTCTTGCCCGATGTCTGCCGCTTTCGCGGAGGCAAAGCCCATGAGCAATATATCTCGGAAGCCGGGCCGTTTGTCTGCGTTAACTCAAAATTCATTTCGACGGATGGCAAAGTACGCAAGCACTCAAGTGCGAACTTCTGCGCTGCGAAGCGAAACGACGTTCTCATGGTGATGAGCGATCTTCCAAACGGGCGCGCTCTCGCAAAGGCCTATCTGGTAGAGCAGGACGATTTGTATGCGGTGAACCAGCGAGTCTGTGCTCTGACGGCATACCGCGATTGCCCGGAGTATCTCTTTTATGTCCTAAACAGAAACCCCTACTTTCTGAAATTCGATGACGGGGTCAGCCAAACCCACTTGCTGAATCACGTTTTCGAGAAATGCCAGCTTCCGATGCCACCCACTGTGGACGAACAACGCGCCATCGCGGGGGCATTGAGCGATGTGGATGCACTGCTGCGCGCGCTAAGCCAGCTCATCGCTAAAAAGCGCGACCTCAAACAAGCAGCCATGCAGCAGCTTCTCACCGGGCACACTCGCCTCCCCGGCTTCCACGCCGAATGGGATATGAAACAGTTCGGCGAAGTAGCGTTTCCCCGTCGTGACAGAGTCGATCCGAGAAGAACTGGAGTTCACGAATTCTGCGTTGAACTGGAACACATCGCATCGGCGAGCGGCAACCTTCTTGGAAGCACAAGCACAAGCGGCCAGTCATCGCTCAAATCGGTATTCCACCCCGGTGACGTCCTCTTCGGGAAACTTCGCGCTTACCTCCGAAAATATTGGCTGGTGACTCGCTCCGGTGTCTGCTCGACAGAGGTATGGGTGTTAACGCCAAAGGATCGACTTGTGACGACGGAGTTCCTTTTCCAGCTCATCAAGACCGATGAGTTCATCGAGGCCGCGAGCAATTCATACGGGACGCATATGCCCCGATCTGATTGGAACATCGTGAAGAACTACGAAGTCGCAATACCACCCCTCCCCGAACAAACCGCGATTGCCGCGGTGCTAGGAGAGATGGACACGGAGCTGGCGGGGTTGGAGCAGCGGCGGGAGAAGTTTTCCGCGCTAAAACAAGCCATGATGCAAGAGCTCCTTACTGGAAAAACCAGATTGGTATGAACGGCATCGGCAAAACTGAACGAGAAACGCAGAACCGGGTGATCGCACTTTTTCGTGATGAGCTCGGTTATCGCTATCTCGGCGACTGGTCGGATCGTCTAGGTAACAGCAACATCCAGGAGGATCCGCTCACTACATACCTGACGAAAGCGGGCTATTCTAAAGAGCACATCGGTCGCGCCGTCTACTTGCTCCGAACTGCTGCCGACAATCCAAACCGCAGCCTCTACGAGAACAATAAGGAGGTCTATAGTCTCCTGCGTTATGGGGTGACTGTGAAAATCGAGGCCGGAAAAACGAATGAAACCGTAAAAGTAATCAACTGGACGCATCCAGAGAAGAACGATTTTGCAATCGCGGAGGAAGTAACACTTCGAGGTAGCCATGAGCGCCGTCCTGATCTCGTCCTCTACATCAACGGCATTGCGGTAGCAGTAATCGAACTTAAGAGTAGCCACGTTTCGGTGGGCGACGGCATCCGCCAGTTGCTCTCGAATCAGCAAAAGGAGTTCAACGAATGGTTCTTCAGCACGGTACAGATCGTTATTGCCGGCAACGATTCCGAGGGACTGCGCTACGGGTCTATCAAGACCGAGGAGAAGTACTTCCTGAAATGGAAGGAGGACGAAGCCGACAACAGCCGCTTCAAGCTCGATAAATACCTGCTGAAGATATGCAGCAAGGAGCGACTCCTTGAGCTGATGCACGACTTCGTGATATTCGACGGCGGGGTAAAGAAGCTACCACGGGTGCATCAGTATTTCGGCATCAAGGCATCGCAGCACCACGTCAAGGCCTGTCACGGAGGTATCATCTGGCACACGCAGGGCAGTGGGAAGAGCATCGTGATGGTGCTTCTTGCAAAATGGATTCTGGAAAACAAGTCCGCCGCTCGTGTGCTTATTCTCACCGACCGCGACGAACTCGATAAGCAGATCGAGCGAGTCTTCGCCGAGAGCGGGGAATCCATCTACCGCACTAGCAGCGGCCACGACCTCATGGCACAGCTCGGACAAGCCAAGCCTCGTCTGCTTTGCTCGCTGATCCATAAGTTCGGCAGGAAGGATGTGGATGATTTTGACGCCTTCATCGACGAGCTGCGGAGACAACCCAGCCCTGCGTTGGGTGAGCTCTTTGTCTTCGTGGACGAATGTCACCGCACCCAGAGCGGCAAGTTGCACAAGACGATGAAGGCCATGCTGCCAGGTGCAGTGTTCATTGGCTTCACCGGCACACCGCTACTAAAGGAAGATAAACGGACGAGCCTGGAAGTGTTCGGCGGCTACATCCACACATATAAGTTCAACGAAGGCGTTGAAGACGGCGTTGTGCTGGATCTCGTCTATGAAGCCCGGGACATCGAGCAGAGCCTCGGTTCGCAGGAAAAGATCGACGCTTGGTTCGAGGCCAAGACCAAGGCATTGAACAATTGGCAGAAGGCCGCACTGCGAGAGCAATGGGGCACCATGCAAAAGGT
>DATCDL010000179.1:0-8602 GCA_036510715.1 Acidobacteriaceae bacterium | reverse complement strand
CTTCTCTGCCTTGGCGCGCTCGAGGATCTTCTCGGAGGAAACCATCACCCCCATGTCGATGACCTCGTAGTTATTGCATGCGAGCACGACCCCCACGATGTTCTTTCCAATGTCGTGAACATCGCCCTTCACCGTCGCGAGCACAATCTTTCCCTGTGCCTTCACGATCTGTCCAGACGCCTCCAGCGCTGCCTTCTCTGCCTCCATGTAGGGAGTCAAATGTGCAACCGCCTTCTTCATCACGCGTGCCGATTTCACCACCTGCGGGAGGAACATTTTGCCCGCCCCAAACAGATCGCCGACCACGCTCATGCCAGCCATCAGCGGCCCTTCGATCACCAGCAGAGGGCGGCCCAGCTTCACGCGGGCCTCCTCGGCGTCGATCTCAATGTAGGTGTCGATTCCCTTCACCAACGCGTGTGAAAGCCGCTCCTCCACTGTGCCGGCGCGCCATTCTTCGGCCTTCTTTTCATTGACCTCCTTGCCTGCACCCTTCAGCGTTTCACCATAGTCGACGAGCCGCTCGGTCGCATCAGGACGCCGGTTGAGCAGCACATCCTCCACCAGCACCTTCAACTCCGGGTCAATCTCTTCGTACACCTCGAGCATGCCGGCATTCACGATGCCCATGTCCATGCCCGCGGCGATCGCGTGATACAGAAACGCCGAGTGCATGGCCTCGCGGACTTTATTGTTCCCTCGAAAGCTGAACGAGATATTCGAGACACCGCCGCTTACCTTCGCATGGGGCAGATTCGCTTTGATCCAGCGCGTCGCGTTGATGTAGTCCACCGCGTAGTTGTTGTGCTCCTCCATGCCCGTGGCCACGGTGAGGATGTTCGGGTCGAAGATGATGTCTTCAGGCGGAAAGCCAACCTCGTCCACCAGGATTCTGTAAGCCCGTTCACAGATGCGAATCTTCTCGTCGTACGTCGCTGCCTGACCCTGTTCGTCGAAGGCCATCACCACCACGGCCGCACCGTATTTCAGCACCGTCGCAGCGTTCTGGCGAAACTTCGCTTCGCCCTCCTTCATGGAGATCGAGTTGACAATTCCCTTGCCCTGCAGGCACTTCAGCCCTGCCTCGATCACCTCCCACTTCGAAGAGTCGACCATGAACGGAACCTTCGCGACCTCCGGTTCGCTCGCCAGCAGTTGCAGGTAGCGCGTCATGGCGGCGACGCCGTCGATCATGCCTTCGTCCATGCAGATGTCGATGACGTTCGCACCATTCTCAACCTGCTGTCGCGCTACGCTGACGGCCTCTTCGTACTTGCCTTGCTTCACCAGCTTTGCGAACTTCGGCGAACCGGCGACGTTGGTCCGTTCGCCGATCATGATGTACACGCCACGTTGCTGCGTGAAGGGCTGCGATCCAGACAGACGAAGGGGCTTGGTCTCTACAAGGGCGCTCAAGCTGTCACCTCACGACGTGCAAGCTCGCGCGGATGCATTCCGTCGAGAGCTTTCGCGATGGCCGCGATGTGCTCCGGCGTGTTGCCGCAGCAGCCGCCGGCGATATTGATCAGGCCACCGCGCGCGAAGTCTCCGAGATATCGAGCCATGTCCGCCGGCCCTAAGTCAAAGCCGGTTTCAGACAGCGGATTCGGCAGCCCGGCGTTCGGATAGCACGAGATCGCGACGTCGGCCTTCTCCGAAAGCTCGCTCAAAAATGGATACATCAGATCAGGGCCGAGAGAGCAATTCAGCCCCACCGACAGCGGCTTCACATGCTTCACCGCATTCCAGAATGCCTCGGTAGTCTGCGCCGAGATGAGCGTCTCGCCCCCGCGACCGACCGCCGCCGAGATCATCACCGGCAATTCCTTGCCGTCTTCATCGAACACCTCGCGAATCGCCACCAGCGCCGCCTTCGCATTGAGCGAATCGAAGATCGTCTCTACCAGCAGCAAGTCCGATCCACCGGCGATGAGCGCCCGCACCTGCTGCGCGTAGGCAGACTTCACCTGGTCGAACGTCACCACGCGAAAGCCCGCATCGTCGGCATCGGGCGAGTTCGACAGCGACACAGTCAGCGGCCCAATCGCTCCCGCCACAAAACGCTGACGCCCAGTCTCGTTCCCGACGCGATCGGCCCATTCGCGGCATTGCTTCGCCGACGTCTCATTGATATCCCACGCCAGGCTGTTGAGGAATTCGTCCTCGATGATCTTCTCGTAGAACGCGGGATCCTTTCGACCACCCGTCTCGCGAGGATCCTCCACGAAGAATTCGCTCTGCGTAATGCTGGTAGCTCCAAACGTATTGGTCTCGATAATGTCCGCGCCGGCTTCAAGGAACCGCCGATGGATATCACCGATCATCTTCGCCTGCGTCAGAGAAAACAGGTCGCCGTTGTTGAGCAGATCCTTCGTCGAATCCTTGAAGCGATCACCCCGGATGTCCGTCTCCGTCATCCCGTACGTGCGAATGGTGGTACCCATCGCCCCGTCGATGATGACGATCCGATTCTCAAGAATCTTTTCCAAAGGATGTTGATCGATCTTCGTCATGTCTCCCTGTTCCCTCTGCGCGTACTCAGCGCCTATCGCAACACGGCGAGCCATCTTGGCTCGCCGCTTGCCTGCTGATTCAAAATCCAAACTCTAAGCGAGCATTTCGGCCTCTTCATTTCCCGAACGCGGAAGACCCGTTGCCACTGGTACCAGCAGGTCTTCCTTGCGCATGACCATAGTGGTCGCGTTCAGGCTGGCCAGCTCGAAACCGTGTCCGTGCGTGATCGCGTCGGTGGGGCAGGCCTCCACACAGTAGCCGCAGAAGATGCAGCGGTTGTAATCGATGTTGTAGACCTTCGCATATCGTTCCGCGGAAGAGATGCGAACTTCGGCGGTGTTATCCGCCGCCTCGATATAGATGCAGTTGGACGGGCAGGCTGCGGCGCACAGAAAGCAGGCCACGCACTTCTCCAGGCCAGCCTCATCGCGCTGCAACTGGTGCTTCCCGCGGAAGCGTTCCTGGAACTGCGCTCCACGCATCGGTCCCTCGCCATCGGGATAGTTCTCCACCTGGCTCGGCTGGAATCCTTCCCGCAGCGTAATACCCATGCCCTTGGCGATGGCGGCGACATTGCGAATGATCGACATAGACAATCAGTATACGTCGTCAGGCCGCAGGAGTACCCTAGGCGCATGAAGCTATCAACAGCCGCCGCCGTCCTGCTTGCTCTCGCGCCCATCGCCCTGCTGGCCCAGACCGACGCCATGCCGCCGGAGACGAAGGCCCCAGCGCCCATGCACCACGGCAGCGACATGCCCGGGCACGTCAAGCCGGACGTCAAACCCTCCCACTCCCTGACCGTCGTCTATCGCGGAGCGTCCACCGTGCTGTCCGTCGAAGACCTCATGAAGTTGCCCCAGGTCAAGATCACGGTACGCGACGGCCACACCGGCAAGGACGTCGAATTCTCCGGCCCGCTGGTCTCTGACGTCCTCGCGAAAGGTGGTCTGGTAGCCTCCCCGGAGACCCATTCGCTGATCCTGCACAGCACCGTCGTCGCGACCGGCGCCGATGGTTTCTATGCACTCTATTCCGCCGCCGAGGTCGAGCCGGGCTTCAGTGCTGCGAAACCCATCCTCGCGATCATGAGGTTTGACCTGCCCAACACGGCAGGCGGCTTGATCCAGATCGTCGACCCGCAGGACATCAAGCCCTCCCGCTGGGTCAACGGCCTCACCACCCTCTCGGTCATGACCCTGGCGCAATCAAAATAATCGCAGCCGCCTACCTCAGCGCGGCCTTCATCATTCCGAAAGACGCAATCGTCTTGACCAGTCCGCCGACCAGATCATGATCCGGTCGCAGGCTCCGTGCCTGTAGCAGCGGCCCACTGCCCAGCGAGCTATTGGCAGCATCCACGGCATCGCGCAGCTTGCGCGCCATGGCGAGATCGAACCCCTCGCTCACCCAGACCGTATTGTCCTCGAGCGTCAGAAGAACATCGCCCTCACGGCTGGAGTAGACGCGCTCCGTGTCATCCTTCTCATCCGTCTGCCGGCGCTGGAGGCCGTCATACTGACGCGGCAGCTCCTCCTCGAAGACCTCAAAAAAGCTGCGCGCTGAGTCCTCATTTTTCCATCGCGAACTATAGAGCAGCGCCAGCGAGGCAGTCGTTCCCTTCTCTGCCGCTGTCGCGCCCTTACGCTGTGCGGCGTAGTAGATCCCGCCGTTCCACTCCGGCGCCAGCGCCTCGGCCAGCGGGCGTCCACCAAATAACTCAGCAGTCATGCGCACATCAAGTTCGCCCATCACGCCAATGTCATAGGGTTCATAGCCTGCCTCCTTGAGCATCGGATGGATGTCCGGCAACTTCATCACCGGAACGGTCACATTGCGCAGATAGGCGTTCGGCGTCAGGATCTCGTAGGTGGTGCTGGGGGGCGAATCCAGAACTCCCGCGAAGGCGCTCGCCGTGCCATTCTTCATCAGCACCGCCTGCTCAAACGCCAATCCTGAAGTGTAGGGAAACAGCAGCGCCTGCTGCAGAACCAGCGGTGCCCGCGCCAGCACGGGGGAGTCGGACATATCGCCGGCATTCGACTCCAACTCCTGGGCCAGTTGCGGGAAATTCTTGAGCGTCTTACCCGGATGGCCATTGTCCGCGAGCATGTGGTCGGCAAAACTCACCATGGCCTGGCCTTCGAGCACGGCCTCGCGCGCGGTGTCGGTATCGTCGTTGGCAATGTGCCGATTATCTTCTGTGACGTTCTTCGCGACGCCCTCGATCTCCTGGTTGTCCCACTTTTCGAGACCGACCCGCTGGTCCTGCAGGGCGTGGGTCAACTCATGAGCCATCACCGGCTTTTGCTGATCGATCGGAACCCAGTCGAGCAGGTTCATCTGCTTGGTTTTGTTGTCATAGAAGCCAGCAATCTGCTCGGTCAGCAGGCTCAGCAGGAACGGCCGCATCTTGAAGTCCTGATCCAGCAGCCCGAACTTCTTCAGCACCAGTTCGCTGCGCTCCATGCGCTTGGCGCCCTTGTCCTCGTCGAACTTCTGGCGAAGCTCCTTGGCCACGGCATCACGGGAGATGAAGCGGCATTTCACCGGAGCCTTGATGGGCAGCAGCGTGTCCTTGCTGACAAAGTGCAGAATCTCATCCTCATCGCCCAGCAGGGTCGTCTCCTGCCCGTGTGTAAGGATCGTGTCGGCCTTAAGGGTCGTCTCGCCCGACTGGAGAACGGGCGGCGTCGTTTTGCCACCGTCTGATTTTGCCTGTGCCCCTGCGGTTACTGCGCTGAAAACCGCCAACATCCATGCTGCCAATACTCTCTGCCAGGTCAAACGCCCTCCGAAACACCCTTCAGACTGTAAGACTCAGTGTACCCAGCGCACGTCATCCAAAGCGAATCCGGGCAACCACAATTTGCATCCAAGTTATCCTTAGAGCATGAGCCGGATCCCGAATCGGCTTTGGAATTTAGAGACGAGCTGCATGCCCATCCATTCACACCCTGAAGATTCACAGACTGAACTCGCCGCCATTCGCGAGGCCGCCGCCATTGCGCAGCTCAACGACCGCGCCTTCCTGCGCATCACCGGCTCGGACGCCGCGCGCTGGCTCAACGGCATGGTCACCAACGCCATCCTGACGCTTGCGCCCGGCGAGGGCTGCTACAACTTCCTGCTCAACGCCCAGGGCCGAATCCAGGGCGACTGCACGATCTACCGCGAGACCACCGCCGATCCCGCGGCGTTCCTACTTGCCACGGCCGCCCAGCAAATTGAGGCGATTCAGCAACACCTCGACCGCTTCATCATCATGGACGACGTGGAGCTTAGCCGCGGATTGCATATATATGGCACCCAGAGTGAAAAAGACCTCCGTGGATTGGTTCTCCTTGGCCCACGAGCCGCTGAACTTCTCCTCAAATCCGTCGTGGAACGGGATCATGTGACTTCGTTCGCCGAAGCACCTCGCCCGGGGACGCTGACTCTAGGAAGCCTTGAAGGACGCGAGGTGGTAATTCTTGCCCCCCCGAACACCTCCGTGCTCACATATGAAGTGTGGTGCTGGGACACACGCACGATCAAGGAACTCTACCGGGTCTGGGAGTTCTACAACGCAGTACCAATCTCCGCCGAAGCGCTCGAGCAGTTCCGGATACTCTCCGCAACCCCCAGATACGGCCAGGACATCCGCAACACCGAGACCGCGCGCGACCTCCCGCAGGAGACCTCGCAGACCCACGCGCTGCACTTCTCCAAGGGCTGTTATCTCGGCCAGGAGATCGTCGAGCGCATCCACTCGCGAGGCCAGGTTCATCGCCAGTTCGTGGCCTTCCGCCTCACAGGCGACCTTCCCCTCACCCTCCCCGCACCGCTCGAAGCTGCTGGCAAACCAGCCGGAGAACTCACCAGCGCCGCCCTCGTACAGCTCCCCGACGGCCCAACCCTGGTGGCTTTGGGCTATGCTCGACGTGAGGCACTTGATAGCCGGCAGACCTTTTCCTACGCCGGCGGCACCGCTCTTCCGCATCCCAACAAACTTTAGAACTGAGAACTGAGAACTGAGAACTGATATGGCAGACATCAAAGAGTTCGTCGTCAACGACCGTCGCAAGTTCACCGCCGAGGGAGAGGTTCGCCCTGACGCCCCACCCTCCGTGCCCAAGCCGCCGCGGCCAGAGACCCTGCAGCCCCATGACGACACCGAGTCCTCGGCGCGCCTGATCGACCGCTCCGAGCAGAAGGGCCCCCGGCCGGTTCCGCCGCCGCCGGTTCCATCGCAGCCGGTTCCATTCCCGGCCGCCGAAGCCTCTTCCGCGTCTGAATCTCCCGATGCCAGCGATCTTTCGGACGAGCAGCTTCCGCCACCGCCTAGCGCCGAGCAAACCCAGCAGGCAAAGCGCGCCTTCGATGCCACGGTCGATCGTTTGGACACCGCCATCCGCGCCACCAACCCGGGCATGGACCACCCCCCTGCCCTCACCTTCGAGCGAGTCATCCAGTCGCTCTACATGCAGGCGATGATGCAGCTTGGCGGCGCCGCAGCCCCCGGCCAGCAGCCCCAGGTCGACATCATAGGAGCCCGCCAGACAATCGACATGCTCGCGATTCTGTCCGCCAAGACCGCCGGAAATCTCTCCAAAGATGAATCCACGCTGCTGGATACGGCCCTCTTCGAGCTCCACATGGGCTTCCTTGAGGTGACCCAGGCACTCGCGCGGCAGGCTGTCGGACGCCAGACCGGCGCTCCTCCTCCAACCGGTGGCCCGAGCATCGTCCGCTAACGTCCCTCTCGCCCCCACTCATTCCCGTTGCAAAATCCCTGCTCTATGCAAGCTACCCTCACCTTTCTCGGAAGCGGAACCTCCATGGCGGTTCCCACGCTCGGCTGCAAGTGTGCCGTTTGCGCGTCGGCGTACGATCCCACCTCGCCCAACCGCCGCACGCGGCCGTCCGTGCTTATCGCCTACGGTGGCCATCACGTCGTGATCGACACCGGGCAGGACTTCCACGCGCAGGCAGTTCGCGAAAACCTGCAAACCCTCGACGCCGTGCTCTACACCCACGGCCACGCCGACCATGTTCTCGGTATGGACGACCTCCGCTCCCTCAGCTTCAGAAATCCCGGCGGCCTCCCTCTCTACGCCGACGACGCCACCGCCGACGTCATCGAGCGCATCTTCGAATACACCTTCCGCACAGTCGACCCCTACCCGACCAGCGCGCGCGTCACGCTGCACCGAACCCCGACCGCCGTCGGAACGGAGATCCCGCTCTTCGGCGCGACCTTCCTCCGCATCCCCGTCACGCATGGCCGCAACACCATTGCGGGCTACCGCTTCGGCGCCGCCGCCTACCTCACCGACATGAGCGACATCCCCGAAGAAAGTCTGCCCCTGCTCCAGGACCTCGACATTCTCGTTCTCGATGCTCTCCGCCGCGAGCCCCACCCCAGCCATTCGCACCTCGCCAAGTCCGTCGAACTGGTCGAAAAGATCGCACCCAAACGAGCTTTCTTCACCCACATCTCGCACGACCTGGACCACGAAACCATCAACGCCTCGCTACCCGCGCACATCCGCCTCGCGCACGACGGCCTTAAACTCACCTTCGAAATTGCCAGAGCGGGGACGACATGAAGCTCGCCGTCATTGCACTATTTTTTCCCCTCTCTGCGGCTCTCGCTGCGCAGCGAGTCGTCATCCACATCCCCGAGTCCAAAGATGCCGTCACCATATCGCTTTCACAACCCTCTAAGGACGATCTGGGATTCAGCGTACTGACAGTCCGCGTCAACGGTCATGCGAATGTATTCCATCCAAAAAATCCTATCGCCTGTGCACCGCCTGACATCGAAGCCCGCAAGGATGATCTTGACTGGGCAGATATCAGGGGTATGGCGCTCGACCATTCCCTCTGTTTCCATCGCGCAGAGTTTGGTAACGAAACCAAGCACACTCTTCTTGCTTTTATGAGTCATGGTTTCGCCAGCGACGCAGGACCTGCGTTCGTCCTGGGTTTCCAAGCCGATGGGGCACCCTACAAAGCTTTGGAGCGCGACGAGCTTGATCTGTCTGCCTTCGAACCGTCGACCGCGGATGAAACGGCACGGATCATCGGTTTCCCGTCGCTATCT